>JAPWUY010000160.1 GCA_028275295.1 Thermodesulfobacteriota bacterium
GAACGGGATGTAGCTCCCTCCACCTCCTGGCGATCTCACCCAATGCCCACAGGGTGTCTCTAACCTGTATCACCGCGACCCCCTTGGAGCGAGCCAGTTCCAGGACCTGGGATTCTATCCTGGAGACTATCAGCCCCGAAGCCCCCTTTTCCATGGCCAAGGGAAGAAAATCGTGGCCATCGAATCTCTCCCCCCTCAATGCCAGAAAAACATCTCCCGGGTTCATGGTCCTCGTATCCGTGGACAGGCCCTCGGGGACCAGGGCCGAAGTGCCGCACAGGAAAGACCCCTTGGTGACGCTCGCCATCTGGTCGAAGGAAAGGAATCCCCCTTCCTGCCTTTCAGCCAAATCTTTCCTCCAGAGCCTTTCTTGCGACGATCCTATCGTCGAATGGCACCCTCTTGTTCCCCATGATCTGGTAAGTCTCGTGTCCCTTCCCTGCAATGAGGACCACATCTCCCGGCATGGCCCTCGTTATGGCCCACTTTATGGCCTCTGCCCTATCCTCTATGACGGTATATGCTGGAGCTGACCCGTCCTCGTGGGGTTCCCTTCTGGCCATGGATGTCCCCTTGAATCCCTCGACTATGTCCTGGATTATGGCCATTGGAGGCTCACTCCTGGGATTGTCGCTCGTCACAACTACCAAATCGCAGTGGGTTGCGGCAGCCTTTGCCATGAGGGGTCTCTTCCCCTTGTCCCTGTCTCCTCCGCATCCAAAGACCCCTATGAGTCTTCTCTCAGCCAAGCTTCTCGCCGTCAGAAAAGCCCTCTCCAGGGCGTCTGGAGTGTGGGCGTAGTCCACAAGGACCAATACACCCCCTCTCTCCCCCCCGGGAACTAGCTCCATGCGACCTGGCACTGGAGAGAGGGCGTCCAGACCTTTCTGCCACATCTCAGGCTCGATTCCCAGTCCCCAAGCCACGGTGCACGCGGCCAGAACGTTCCACACATTGGGCTGGCCCAAAAGGGGGCTCCGGATCCTCTCATCTATCCCATCTCCCACGATCCTCATCTCGCTGCCCCTGAGAGTGACCTTCCATCCTGCGACCCTCAATTGGCACGACTCTCCCTTTCCGTAAAAGATCGTCCTCGCCTTGGTGGAACGGGCGAGCTCGAGGGATGAAGGATCGTCTCCGTTGAGCACAGCCAGGCCTCCCTCGCCTTCAGATTTGAGATATTCCTCGAAGAGCCTCCTTTTGGCAGCGAGGTATGCCTCCATTGTCCCGTGGTAGTCGAGATGGTCCCTTGTCAAGTTAGTGAAGACTCCCACCTGAAAGGAGCATCCAGCAACCCTCCTCTGATCCAGAGCGTGGCTTGTGACCTCCATTATCAGATGGGTGATCCCGTCAGAGCGCATCTGCCTCATCATGGCCTGGAGTTGCAATGGATCCGGGGTGGTGTTGGAGGCCTCGAGGACATGGTCCCTCCACCTATACCCTATGGTTCCCACTATCCCCACGGACATCCCCGCTGCCTCGAGGATAGACTTGAGGACGTAAGAGGTCGTCGTCTTACCATTGGTGCCTGTTATGCCCATCAAAACCAGCTCCCTGGCCGGGAAACCATGGAGATTGGCAGCTATGAGGCCGAGGGCCTCCCTGGAGTCAGGGACCCTCGCTTGGGCCACTGAGGGAGGCAATGTGGGAACTATCCTCTCCGACACTATGGAGGTTGCACCTCTCCTCACTGCCTCGTCGATGAAATCGTGCCCATCCACGTTGGTCCCCTTGACCGCCACGAAGAGGCTTCCCCTCTTCGCTTTGGACGAGTGGGACACAACTTCCCCAATCTCTATCCGAGGATCTCCCCTCAGCTCCAACACGTCCAAGGATTGGAGAAGGTCTTCTAGCTTCAATTTTCCACCTCTTCCATGGTGGAGACCTGCTCCGGCGGACCCCGAGGATCTGAGCCTCGGCTCCGGAGCTCGGAGATTTTCACCTCTCCCGGGAGGACCTAGAGGGCCCCTCCCCTTACTGATCCGTTCTTGCCTTGAGCCAGCAATCTCTCCTCAGGGTAAATGCCCAGGATTCCCATGGCATCCTTGAGGATCTCCCTGAAAATGGGAGCTGCGACCTGCCCCCCGTAGATGTTCCCCTGGGGCTCGTCAACAGCCACAAGCACGCACAGCCTGGGATCGTTGGCCGGGGCAAAGCCAACGAAGGAGGCCACGTACTTTCCCTTCAGGTAGCCCCCATTTCGGAGATCCGGCTTCTGGGCAGTCCCTGTCTTGCCAGCTACCTTGAACCCCTCCACCGCCGCCTGGGAACCAGTGCCCTCGGAGGACACCACCGATACCAGCATCTGGGTCACCTCCGCGGCAGTGGTGGGGGAGATCGCTTGTCCCACCTGTTGGGGGGTCCTTCTCTCCACTGTATTTCCTTGGGCGTCCAGGATTTCCTTGACCACGTAAGGTCGCATTACTCGGCCCCCGTTTGCCAAGGCGGAGAATGCAGTGGCAAGCTGGAGGGCCGTGACCGATACACCCTGGCCAAATGATATGGTAGCAAGCTCTATGGGAGCCCACTTGGGAGGCCTCAGGAGACCCGAGGCTTCTCCCGGAAGGTCAACGCCCGTCGGTCTTCCGAACCCGAACCTCCAGATATAAGAATAGACCTTCTCGGCTCCCATTGACAGACCAATCTTGGCCGCGCCAATGTTGCTGGACTTCTGGATCACCCCGGAGAGGGGCAAAGTCCCGTAGCGGTGGACATCCCTGATCACCTTGTCGTGGATCCTGTATGCCCCAGATTCGCAGTAGATGGGATCCGAGGGCCGAAAGGCCTTCTCCTCGATTGCCCCAGCCACTATGAAGGGCTTGAAGGCTGATCCAGGCTCGTAGGAGTCCGTTATGCAACGATTCTTCAAGATCCCTTCAGGATACTGCTTGTAGGTGTTGGGGTTGAACCTGGGAACATTGGCCATGGCGAGAATCTCGCCTGTTTTGGGATCCATCACTATGGCCATCCCCCCTTTTGCCTTGGCCGCCTCCACCCCCTCGAGGAGCCTCTGCTCCGCGATGTACTGGATTTCCTTGTGGATGGTGAGGACGAGATTTCTCCCATCCCTTCTTGCCACAACAACCCCTTCTGCCGCACCAAGGGGTCTTCCCAGGGCATCGTGGTCCACTATGAGCCTGCTAGTCTCTCCTTTGAGGAGACCATCGTACTGAAACTCGATGCCTTCGAGTCCCTGTCCGTCGACACCCACGAAGCCCAGAAGATGAGAGGCGAGCTCCAAGTTTGGATAGAATCGCCTGGTCTCCTGCACCACCCCTATGCCGGGGAGTCCCAAGGAACGGACCCTCGAACCCACGAGAGGCACCACCTGCCTCTTCAACCAAACAAAGGGGGCATCCTGCTTGAGCTTCCTGAGAATTGTCTCGTAGTCCAGTTCAAGGATGGCCGAGAGCCTCTTGGCTGTCCCCACTGGGTCCTCTATCCGGCCAGGTCTGGCATAGACAGAGTCCACGGGGATGCTTATGGCGAGATCCTCGCCATTGCGATCGTAGACACTTCCCCTTGCTGGGACAACGGTCACCTCCCTTTGGTAGATCCTCTGTATTTCTGCCCGGAGTTTGTCACCGTGTAGGATCTGAATCCTGTAAGCCTGGAACACAACGAGCCCGAGCCCACTGCACAGAAAGGCGATTAATCCCATGAACCGAGCCCGCATCCAGTCCCTTCCACTTCCCCTGAGCCTCATGGCATTCTCACCACTTCCTCTGGCCTCGGGTGCCTCAGATGGAATCTCTTGCGAGCGGCCTCCTCCAGGATTCTGGGAGAGGTCAAGGTAGCCCATTCCAACCTCAGTGCCCTGTTCTCCATCTGGAGCCTCGTCTGCTCCCTCTGGGCTTGCTCCAAGGCATACCGCTCGTGGAGCACCCTCGATTTGGACCAAACCACAAGGACAGATCCCCCAATGATTGTGAGGAGGAGCAGAAAGACTTCCACGAGATTTATCCTCAGGGGGAGGCGAAAAGCCGTGAGGTATTTGATCCCCTTGGCCACTTCAGCCTCCCTCGGCCCCTCTTGCCAGGGCTCTCAGCCTGGCACTTCGTGCACTGGGGTTTCTGGAGACCTCCTCAGGCTTCGGCCTCAAGGGTTTGGGGGTGAGGATCCGAAACGAGGGATCTCTCGAAGCTAGCCCCTTCATGGCCCTCTTCACTATCCCATCCTCCAGCGAGTGGTAAGCTATGACGCACATTCTTCCTCCGTCCTCGAGGCACGGAGGGATTGAGTCCATGGCTCTCCTCAAGTGGTCGAGCTCCTGGTTCACCTCTATTCTGAGGGCCTGAAAGACCCTGGTTGCCGGGTGGATGCGACCCCTTCTGGGCACCACCCTCGAGACGATTTCAGCCAGATGATGGGTATCCTTTATGGGCCTGTTGCGCACAATGGATCTGGCAATCCTAGAGGCCAAGGGCTCCTGGCTGTTTCTCCTTATGACCTCCTCGATGGCCTCCTGGGACCAAAAATTCACTATTTGATGAGCTGTGAGCTCCGATCCATCCGGATCGAAGCGCATGTCCAATGGACCACTCTCCCTGAAGGAAAAGCCCCTGGTGGGGGATGTGAGCTGTTCGTAGGAAGCGCCCAGATCGAGAAGCACGCCTCTGGCTCTCGAGTATCCCAGCTCCTCGAGAAAGAGATGGAGCTGTGCGTACGAGCCTTTCCTCACTATGAGCCTGTCTCGGAAGATCGCGAGCCTCTCCCTGGCCCTCGAGAGGGCCTCAGGATCCCTGTCTATGCCGAGGACCTTGACCCCTGGCCCTCCTTTTCTGAGGATTGCCTCGGCATGGCCTCCGCTGCCAAGGGTCCCGTCCACGTAAAGGCCTTCCTCTCCCACAGCGAGGAGGTCCAGGACCTCTTGGACCATGACGGGCTCGTGGAGCTTCTGCTCCACGGGACCTGCCCCGCCTTGACCGTGGCTTTTCTTCCTCATGGGCAGAAGGGAGCCCGGCTGGCGCTTCCTCGCCCCCCTCTTTCTCAAACCCATGCCATCGGGACCTTTGAGGGCCACGGTTAGGACTTGGCGAGCAAGGAGCATCGGGCTTCTCCCCTCCGAAAAACTCTCTCCCCAGTCCAGATGGACTCCTTCATGATAGATATTGAGTTAGCACTGCCCTCATCTTCTCCACGTTCTCGGGTTTTGGCCTCCAGAGGGCAGGAGACCAGATCTCGAACTTCTCTATGAGGCCCACAAAAAGGGCCTCCTTTTCCAGTTGAGCATGCTCCCTCAAGCTGGCGGGGATGAGGATCCTGCCCTGCCCATCCAGGGTGCACTCTTGTGCTCCGGACAAGAAGAACCTCCTGAATTGAACAGCCTCGGGCAAAAAACTGGGGAGGGCCTGGAGCTTTTTCTCCAGCTCGAACCATTCATCCAAAGGATAAGCCACAAGACACGGATCGAGATCATTGGTGATGATGAAGGTGTTCTGGCCACGGCCAGCTAG
>JAPWUY010000161.1 GCA_028275295.1 Thermodesulfobacteriota bacterium
ATAATCAATCTCACCATGACAGCCGCATGCGATCTGGGAGGCTACAATGTGAGAGTAAACGCGGTATGCCCTGGCCTCATAGAGACCGAGATGACAAAGCCTATCTTCGATCTAGCCAGGCAGAAGGGAAAGGAATGGAAGCTGGGCAGCCGCTGCGAGCTCAGGCGCTACGGCAGAGCTGAGGAAGTGGCCTATGCCATTTTGTTTCTGGCAAGCGATGAGGCCAGTTACATAACGGGCCAGGCCTTGCCAGTAGATGGAGGGAACACGGCATCCCTCAACATGCCTGGCATGAAGGTATGAGGGGCCGGGCATCACGGCGTTCCAGAAGGAATTGGCGGAGCCCCACCGGAGAATGGTCGGTGGAGATGAAGCAGTGAGATGAAGGTTTTCCCTCTTTGGGGAGAATCTTGGGAAACAGAGGTCATGGGACCGATACCAAGGAGGTGTGGAGATGAGAGATGTGGCCATAGTGGGATATCTCAGGACAGCTCTTTCCCGTTCGAGGCCCAATGAGCCTGCCAGGGATTGGTTTCACAAGTTGAGAGCCGACGACCTCCTCGCAAAGCTTTTGCCTGAGGTCCTCAAGAGGAGCCAAGTGGATCCCAAGGAAGTGGACGATTTCATCGTGGGGACCGCTCTGGGTGTGTCGGAACAATGGACCTACGGGGGTAGGTTCCCCATCTTTCTCGCCAACTTGCCCGAGACCATCGCTGCCAAGTTCGTGGACCAACAGTGCGGCTCCTCCATGGCCGCTATCCACATGGGCTTTCTCGAGATCGCCGCTGGATTCGCGGATACGGTGCTTGTGGGAGGCATGGAGCACATGACCAGGGTTCCCATGGGAGGAGCGTTGCTCCAGAAGGGAGCGATCAGCCCGAATCCGAGGCTTTTCACAGATCCTGAGCTCAGGCACTGGGACATGGCCAATGCCATGAACATGGGCATGACAGCGGAGAAGCTCTTTTCCATGACCAACTTCACCAAGGAGGAGCTCGACAGGTGGGGGGTAAGGGCGCACCAGCTCGCCTCCAAGGCCCAGAAGGAAGGGTTCTTCGCGGGCGAGATTCTTCCCATAGAGGCGGAACAAGAGGACGGATCCAAGATCCTGGTGGACACGGATCAGTCCATAAGGGAGGATGCCAAGTTGGAGGACATGGCCAATTTGAAGCCTGCCTTCAAGCCAGACGGGGTGATAACAGCGGGTAACTCATCACCTCTGAATGCCGGGGCCACGGCAATGGTCCTGATGGCCAAGGAGAAGGCACAGGCCAAGGGAATAAAGCCCCTGGCATATGTGAGATCCATAGGCTTCGCTGGGGTGGATCCAACCATAATGGGGGTCGGGCCCGTCCCCGCGACCAAAAAGGCCCTGGAAAAGGCAGGTCTAGAGGTAAAGGACATAGACTATTGGGAGATAAACGAGGCGTTCTGCATAGTGGCCCTAAATTGCATCAAGGAGCTGGGAATAGATCCGGAGAGGGTGAATGTCATGGGGGGCGGAACGGCCATTGGACATCCTCTGGGCGCATCCGGCATAAGGCTCGTGGGGACCCTTGCCAGGATACTCGAGATGAAGGGAGGCCGCTATGGGTGTGCCAACATGTGCTGCGGAGGAGGCCAAGGGGTGGCCACCATCATCGAGAGGGCAGTGTGAAAGAGGAGCTGGTCCAGGATAGGGAATGTCACTGAGGTGGAGGTGGTTCCATGAGGGCAGAGGACATAAAGACTGTGGCGGTAATAGGAGCTGGGGATATGGGCCACGGGATTGCGGAAGTGGCCCTTCTTGCGGGTTACAGGGTCTTTCTCAGGGATATAGAGGAGCGGTTCGTGAAACGGGGTGTCGAGAGGATAGATGAGAGCCTCAAGAAGCTCCTGGAGAAGGGAAAGGTCACAGAGGAGCACTACAAGAGGATTCACGGGGAGCTTTTGAAGCCCTGTGTGGATCTGAAAGAGGCTGTGAAGGAAGCCGATCTCATCATAGAAGCCATCCCGGAGATCCTCGAGCTCAAGAAGGAGACCTTCAGGGAAATGGATCGGCTTGCCCCAGCCCATGCCATCTTGGCCTCCAACACCTCTACCATGAGCATAACGGAGATAGGGAGAGCCACCCAGAGGCCCCAAAAAGTCCTGGGACTTCACTACTTCAATCCCGCGGTGCTCATGAGGCTAGTGGAGGTGATAAGGGGAGAGGACACATCCGATGAGACCATGGAAGTGGGATACGGCTTTTGCCTCAAGTGCGGGAAAGTGCCCGTAAGGGTGGAGAAGGATGTTCCTGGTTTCATCGTCAACAGGGTGCAGGCCCCGGGAGGGGTCCTTCTGGGATGCATCCTGGATCACGGTATAGCCGAGCCAGAGGAGGTAGATGCCCTCTTGAGAAAGCTGGGCATGCCCATGGGCCCTTACGAGCTCATGGATTACACGGGCATAGACATAAACTACCATGCGAGCCTCTATTTCGCCCGGGCAGTCCATCCCGACTTTGCACCGGCCAAGGCAATAGAGGAGAAAGTGAAGCAGGGACTCCTCGGGAAGAAGACGGGGAAAGGATTCTACGATTGGTCCCAGGGAAGGCCCAATATAGACCTCTCCAAGGCAACATCCAAAGTGGATCCCATGGACCTCTTGGCCGTACAGATAAACGAGGCCACAAAGCTCATAGAGATGGGAGTTTGCACAGCTGAGGACATAGACAGGGCAATAGTGAATGGGACTGGAAATGCCATAGGCCCCATGACAGTGGCCAAGAGCCAGGATCCCGAGGCCCTCGCAGAGAGGCTCGAAAGATTGGCTGAGAGGTTCAATAAGGAGATATTTCGCCCCACCAGGATGATAAGAGAGGGAACCTATAGATAGAGGCCCCGAAAAGGGGAGCGTTGAGGGAAACGCTCCCCTGAAAAATTTTCCCTCGAACTGCCCGGTCAATAAAATGCGCCCTTGATACGGTTTTGTCTCGGCTCAATCGGCCACGTGATGGGGCCCTAGGAGCCCTCTCGAGGCCCAAAAAAGGACTTGACATCTCGTTAGTGAATATTGTAGACAATAGACACTTTTTCGCCCGCAATGGGGGTCTGAGAGATGTCCTCATTTCGGGCGCGAGCGAAAAAAAAGCGCAAGGAGGAGAGCCATGTGCATTGAGTGCAACGAGGCAAGAAGAGGGTTTCTCAAGGGAATCGCCCTAGGAGGCATAGCTCTCGGTGCAGGACTCATTCCCAAAGGAAATCTGTGGGCTGCTTCCCTCAAGTTGAAATTCAGCACCTGGCATCCTCCTGTGAGCAGGGAGACCAAGACCGTTTGGATCCCCATGTTGGAGAAGCTCAAAGAGAAAAGCAAGGGAGAGCTCGACTACACCATGTACGCTGGAGCCGCGCTGGGGAAGGCTCCAGAGCACTACGACATAGTGGCCAAGGGCCTCTCGGATCTAGGTTACTTCACAGCGACTTTCACCCCTGGGAGGTTTCCCCTGACAGATGTCCTTTCCCTTGCGGTTTGGGTGGACGGTAAGGACATCGCAGCGGACATAGGCAATGCTGTTTACAACCGAATCCTCAAGGACGAGTTCAAGGACGTGAAGGTCCTGGAGATAAATGGCTGCATCCAGTCATTCATATGGACCAAGAAGCCCGTCTCCACCATGGAGGATCTGAAAGGTCTCAAGATAAGGACCCCGGGGGGACATCAGACCAACTACGTCAGGGCCCTCGGAGCAGAGCCAGTTTTCATGCCCCCTGGAGATGTTTACATGGCAATCGAGACAGGGACAGTGGATGGGATCTGTACATGTCCCCCCATACTCCTCGCCTTCAAGCTCCAGGAGGTGGTGAGACACTGTGTGATCTGCACCTTCGGGTGCGTCTCAGAGGGTGTGGTCATGAACATGAGCACCTGGAACAAGCTCTCCGAGGAACAGAAGAGATTGGTCGACGAACTCTGTTCCAATCCCTTCAGGACATCTGGCGGTCTCACAAGGGAGCAGTACCCCCTGCTCCTCGATGAGATAGGAAAGGCGGGTGTCAAATTTACCGAACTTCCCAAGGACGAGGCCAAAAGGTGGTACCAGGTCTTTCAGGATGTGACCAGAAAGTGGGCCTCGGACTTGGAGGCCAAAGGTCTCCCAGCCAAGAAGGCCGTCGCCATAATGAACGAGGAGTGCGAAAAGAGGGGAATAGAGCTTGTGGCCTGTCCCCCGGAATTCAAGAAGATCTGAGGGAAGGAGAGACAGGGGGACATCGCTCCTGGAGAAAGGGCGAGCCACCTAGAGGGGGAAGATTCCAGAATGAGAAGGGTGAGTTCGGCGATCCACACCTGTAGCTACTTCATGTGCTTTGTGGGGATGCTCTTCGCCATCCCCCTCATGCTCCTCACGGTTGCCGATGTCCTGGGAAGGGCCTTTCTGGACAAGCCCATACCAGGGAGTTTCGAGCTCTCCGAGTACATGCTCTCCGTGCTCATACTTTTCGGTGCCGCTTACACCCAGCAAGTGAAAGGACACGTTGGGGTCACCTACCTCACGAGCAAACTATCCCCCAGAGGCCAAGCCCTGTGTTCCCTCATCACCACAGGGGCGAGCCTTTTCATAGTATCGATCCTCGTTTGGCAGGGATATGTGGATGCAGTTCAAGAGAGGGCGGTATCGGACCAATTGAGAATACCCCAGTGGCCTTTCAAGATGCTCGTCGCAATAGGCGGAGGCCTTCTGTGGCTCGAGCTCGCCTTGGACTTCGTGGAAAGTGCACGTGAGGCTTTGGGAAAGGGGAAATGAGCCCAGTTGCCATAGGGATCCTAGGTAGCCTCCTCCTCGTCGTGTTGCTGCTTCTGGGGATGCCCATAGCCTTCATGATGATGCTCGTGGGATTCCTGGGCATATGGCACCTCACCTCCTTGGAGGCCGCCCTCCCAGTGGTTTCCAAGACCCTCTATGGTGTCGCAGCCCATTACCCTTACACCATTATCCCCCTTTTCATCCTCATGGGTGGATTCGCTGGGGCTGCTGGAATAACCAGGGAACTGTACGAGACCTTCGACAAGTGGTTCAGGAGGCTTCCTGGAGGCCTCGGGGTTGCGACCATCGCCGCTTGTGCTGGTTTTGCAGCGGTCAGTGGATCTTCAGTTGCAGCGGCGGCGGCCATGGGAAATGTGGCCCTGCCGGAGATGAGGAGATTCGGCTACCTTCCCAGGTTGGCAACAGGGGTCGTGGCAGCAGGAGGGACTCTCAGCTTCCTCATCCCTCCGAGTCTGGGCTTCGTGGTCTACGGGATGCTCACGGAGCAATCCATTGGGAAGCTTCTCATCTCCGGCATCTTCCCAGGGTTGATATTGGCCGCGAGCTACGCTGCCATCGTGATCATTTGGGCGAAGGTGAATCCCAAGGCTGCTCCAGCATCTCCCGAGAGGGTGAGCTTCTGGGAGAAGATCCGTTCCCTGAAGGGGGTGTGGGAGACCACCTTGG
>JAPWUY010000162.1 GCA_028275295.1 Thermodesulfobacteriota bacterium
GAGGACTCTCAGGAGCTTCGCCTGAAGCTGCAAGGGCAGATCCCCTATCTCGTCCAGAAAAATGGTTCCCCCTTCGGCCTCTTGAAAAAGGCCCTTTCTGTCACTCTTGGCATCCGTGAAGGCCCCTCTGGCGTAGCCAAATAGCTCGCTCTCCAGGAGATTTTCCGGCAGGGCCGGACAATTCACAGCTACAAATGGCCCCTGGCTCCTGTGAGAGAGCCTGTGGATGGCCCTCGCCACAAGTTCCTTTCCAGTGCCGGACTCTCCCGTTATGAGCACTGTGGCATCTGTTGGGGCTGCCATCTCTATTGTCCTGAGGACCTTTTTCATGGCAATGGAGGAGCCGACAATGTCTTGAAAGGCCTCGGTCTTCTTCACGAGGAGCTTGAGGGAGAGGTTTTCCTCGAGGAGTTTCCTGTGCTCCCAGGCCTGGCGAAGGGTGTGGACCACTCTAGCATAGTCGAAAGGCTTGGTTATGAAGTCATATGCCCCCCTCCTTATGGATTCCACTGCCAGCTCTATCACGCCATAGGCTGTCATCATCACCACAGTGGGTTTGTGAGGAAGCTCCATGAGCCTTCCCAGGACCTCTATTCCGTCCAAATCGGGCATCTTTATGTCCAGGAGCACCAACGGAGGAGTCTCCTCCTCGGCAATTCGCAACCCCTCTGTGCCGGATGTGGCACCAAGTACCGTCCATCCCAGCTCCCTGGATACGGCCCTCCTCAGGAGCTCCACCATATCGGGCTCGTCATCCACTATGAGGATCGAGACATGGGAATCCCTCAACTTTTCTCCCCCTCCCAGTCCAAAGGAAGCTCCACTGTGAATGTCGATCCCTCTCCCGGAGCCGTTTCCACCCTTATCTCTCCATCGTGATCCCTCACTATTCCGTAGCTCACCGAGAGGCCAAGGCCCGTTCCTACCCCCACAGGTTTGGTGGTGAAGAAGGGATCGAATATCCTGTGGAGGATCTCTGGAGGAATTCCGCACCCATTGTCCTGAAAGGATATGAGGACTCTCTTCCTCTTGGAATCCAAGGAAGATCTCACCCTTATGAGCCCCTGGCCTGTTATGGCCTGCCTCGCGTTCATGAGGAGGTTCATGAAGACCTGTTTCATCTTGTCTCCGTCCACTGTGATGGGGGGCAGGTTCTCGTCCAGTTCCTCCAGTATTCGAACCCTCTCCACCTCGAACTTGTTCCTCACAACATCGAGGACTTCCTTGAGGAGCTCGTTGAGGTCCCTTCTCCTTTTGGTTGTGCCCGAGGACCTGGAGAACTTGAGGAGATCCTCCACAATGCGCTTGCAATGCACAGCATGCTTCTCTATTACCCTTAGGTCCTGGGCCATCTGGGACTGGGGATCCAGATCCGCGAGGAGAAGTTGGGTATAACCCAGGATGAGGCCCAGAGGATTGTTGATCTCGTGGGCAACACCGGCTGATAGTTGGCCCAGGGAGGCTAGTTTGTCCGCCTGGAGCAATTGCTTCTCCATCCACTTCCTGGATGAGATATCCTTCAGGATCCCCTCTATCCTCTCCAGGGAGCCTACCACTGAGCGCCTGGCCGTTGCAGCCAAAAGCCCAACTGCCTCCTCCCCGTTTTGTTTCCTCAAAACCACTTCCACGTCTTCGAGGAAGCCCTTCTCCCGAAGCCTCTCGAACAAGTCCGCCCCATTGTCCGAGGGCTCAATCCTCCCCATGAGGTCCGAGCCCAGTATCTCCTCCTTCCTTTGGGCCCCCAAAAGCTGGCATCCCGCTTGGTTTATGTCCAAGAGTCTTCCTCTCCCGTCGCATATGAACACCATGTCTCTCGAGCCTTCGAAGAGTCGGCGATATTTCTCCTCCGATAAGGAGAGCTCCCTTGTCCGCTCAGCGACCATTCTCTCCAGGTTGGCATTGAGCTCGAGGATCTCCTCGTGGGCCTTCTGGATCAGGGCCTTGTCCTGCCTCATGCGCTGATAAGTGGCGTAGATCTGACTGAAAAACAAGGTTATGGCTCCCACGAGCACAAAGGAAAGACTGTTGAGAGAGCCCGTAACTGGCCTTATCTCTATCCAAACCTTATCGAGATCCAGTGCCAGGAGAATGTATTTCGCAAGATGGCTCCCTGAGCGGGAGAGGGAAAAGATCAAAAGCCCGGAGGAGAACCACAGAAGATAGGTCCAGAGGAGATTTTCAGGGTCCCTTCTCTCGAGGCCCCTGGCAATTCCGACGCAAAGGCCGGAGAAAATTATCATGCAAGCTGCCCCCAGAATATCCACCACGTAAATGGGGGTCATGGGCAGATGAGTGACAGAGCTCATGGTTTCGCTTCCTTGCGGTAGATGCTTTTGAGCCCCAAATAGAGAAGCACAATTGCCGGGACACAGGTCAGGTGATCCATCTTGAGGAAGAGATAGATTGCAGGAGATGTCACTGTATCGAGGACGAGGCTTCTGGACCACCCCTTCCCTACGAAGGATTCTTCAGGCATACGCGCCTCCATGGCATGGCCAATGAAGGCCCCGACATTCCAAACTATGAACATGAAGCATCCCCATTGGATGAGACGCCATCCTGGCTCTGCCACAAGGCCCCTTTTCCTCAGCCAGAATATGAAGATGGCCATGCTGAGGATGAAAAACAGATGGGCTATCTGGTGGCTGTAAAGGCCCTCCGGCTCTGGGTGGACTTGGAGGGCAAAAGCCACCCCCTCGCCCAAGATGACCTGGGAGAAGAGCGAGAGGCAGAGAACCAGAGCTCTTATGCAACGAAAAATTTGCATGGGGTTTTCCTCCAAAAGGGCCTTCTGCTTCCTCATAATGTACACGCCATCCCTAGTTGGTGCAACTTTTCTTTTGCACCCCTTGGAGCCTTGGCCTGGGGAGGGAGGTCTGTGAGTTGGCCGGTAGCGCCTGTGCAAGGGGGCCATTGCCCTCTTTTGGTTTCCCGGATGGTCCCTTTTCTCGGGTGCGAGAGAATTTGCAGGGGGATGCCTGGGTCCTGGGTACAGAAGTTGCTTTCGTCCAAAGCGGTCCAGTCACTCGAGAGGAGGCTTCGTTATGCGAAAGGAGATCTATAGCATTTGTTTCATGTGCACAGTTCGCTGCCCCATCAAGGTGACAGTGGAGGATGGCTCCATAAGATGGATAGAGGGCAATCCCCATGTTCTCAAGGGCGCTTTGTGTGCCAAGGGAAGCGCTGGGATTGCTCTTCTCAACGATACCGAGAGGCTTCGCTACCCCATGATAAGGGTAGGGGCAAGAGGGGAAGGGAAATGGAAGAGGGTGTCATGGGATGAGGCCCTGAGTTACTCTGCCGAGAAACTCAAGGAGATCATCTCCAAGTATGGCCCAGAAAGTGTTGTTTTTGGAGAGAGACAGAATCTCAACACACACCTTTCCAAGACCTTCATGAGGGCTATAGGCTCTCCAAACCATTACACCCACGATGCCCTTTGCAAGGGTTCGGTCAATACTGCCTTCAGGACCCTCACCGGTTACACAGACGCTCAAGTGACCATAGACTATGCCAACTGCAAACACATTGTCCTTTACGGACGGAACATATTCGAGTCATTGGAGTTGAGGCCCATTCAGGCCCTCATGGATGCGGTGGAAAAGGGAGCCAGAATTACCTACATAGACACCCGTGCCACCATCACTGCGAGCAAGGCCCATAGATTCTGGCTCATAAGGCCGGGGACCGACCTGGCCCTCAACTACGCCCTCATGAACGTGATTCTCAGGGAGAATCTCTATGACGAAGCCTATGTCAACAGGTGGGTCCTCGGGCTCAACGAATTGAGAAGCTTTGTGGAATCCATGACGCCTGAGTGGGCGGAGAAGGAAACGGGCATTCCCGCTGGAGAGATAGTGGAACTTGCAAGAGAGCTGGGCAAGGACAAGCCTCAGGTGGTATTCCATTATGGCTACAGGGGAGCGAACCACACGAACGAGATTTACTTTCGCCGTTCCATCATAATGCTCAATGCCCTGATGGGGAGCATCGAATCCAAAGGTGGAATCATTATAAGGAAAACAGCCAAAGATGCCGGCTATGGGGCCTTCGCCAAATATGTTGATCAGGAAGGCTTACCAAAGCCCAAGGCGCCCAGATTCGACGGGGTGGGCGGGGATCTTCTCCCCATCTGCGATCCAGCCCACGGGGTTGGCCAGCAGCTCCCCCTTGCCATACTCAGTGAAAAGCCCTACCCCATCAAGGCTGCCATCAGTTACAGATTCGACCCCATGCTCTCCATCCCTGATTACAATCAGAACAAAAGGGCCTTTGACAAGCTCGATTTCATCCTGACCATAGATGTCAACTTCAACGAGACCGCGTGGTATTCGGACGTGGTCCTGCCCGAATCCATCTATCTCGAGAGATCCGACTCCCTTCAGATGGTGGACGGGCCAAGGCCTACCATTTACATGAGAAGACAGTGTGTTCCCCCAAGGTACGATACCAAGCCCTATTGGGAGATCATAAAGCTATTGGCTGAGAAAATGGGTGTTGGCCAGTTCTTCCCTTACAACAGCATAGAGGACATTTGGGCCTACCAGCTCAAGGACATAGGGATACCCTTGGAGAAGTTCGAGGAAAAGGGGTTTGTGTCCCTGGCGGACAAGCCCATCATCTGGGACCGGAAGGACGGGATCAAATTCAAGACCCCCTCGGGAAAGATCGAGTTTGTCTCGAGTCTGCTGGAGCAGCATGGATTCCCCTCTTTTGCTCCGTACGAGAGCCCCCCAGCACCCCCAGAAGGAATGTTCAGATTGACCGTCGGAAGAAACGCGGTTCACACCCATGTCTCGACCCAAAACAATCCCTATCTCAACGAACTGGTACCTGAGAACGTGCTGTGGATCAATGCCGCCGAGGCAGCGAAGCTGGGCATCTCCGATGGCCAATACGTGGAGGTTTCGTCGGACCAAGGGTGGGGAAGGATAAAGGCCTTTGTCACGGACCTCATCCATCCAGAGGCTGTATTCATGCTCCATGGGTTCGGTCATCAGGTTCCGGCCATGACCAGGTGCTATAACAAAGGGGCGAGCGACACCGTTCTTCAGAAGAACGTGACGGATATGGTGGGAGGTAGCCCTGGGCTACACGACACATTCGTGAGGGTGAGACCGGCTTGATGGAGCCAATCGATTCATCGGGGGACGATCATGAGCGAGTACTACCTGTTTCACGACAGCAGCAAGTGCATAGGATGCCTTTCCTGTGAGGTCCACTGCAAGGAGCACAAGAGACTTCCCATTGGCCCTAGGTTGTGTCGGGTCATGACTGTTGGTCCCAAAATGGTTGCCGGCCTACCTCGCATGGATTTCATATTCATGCCCTGTTTCCACTGCGAGAGGCCCTGGTGTGTGGCAGCGTGTCCCACGGGCGCCATGCAGAAGAGAGCAGAGGACGGGATCGTTTTCGTGGACCAG
>JAPWUY010000163.1 GCA_028275295.1 Thermodesulfobacteriota bacterium
GATTTGAGGGAGATAGCGGGGCTTCTCGCTCCGGAGTCGAGATACGTCCTTCAGGGGTTCAGGCCGAGGAAGACATTGGATCCGACATTCCAGAACCTAGCTCCCTTTCCCAGGGAATCCTTGGATGAGCTCCAGGAGATGGTGAAAAAGGAGCTTGGGGTTCACTCCAAGGGTGCTCGTCGAGAGAAAGAGGTCAGCTCCACTGGGCTCCCTCGGGCCTGAGGAGGAGGCTTGCCGATTCTATGTGGTAGGTCTGGGGGAACATATCGAGGGGCACGATCTCCTGAACCCTGAAGGACGATTCCCTCTGGACAATGGCCATGTCCCTGGCCAAGGTGGCGGGATCGCAGGAAACGTAGATCACTCCTTTGGGATCGAGAAGCGGTATGGCCCCCATTATCTCCTTGGCCCCTGCCCTTGGAGGATCCAGCACAACTAGGTCAAACCTTTCACCCTTGGAGACCAGATCAGAGATGGCCTTTGCTGCCGAGTTCCTGATCCAGACGATATTTTCCGCACCGATCCTCCTTGAGTTCTCGAGCCCATTTTCCACCGCCCTCGGGTCCACCTCCACTGCCATGACCCTGGAGGCTATGGTGCTCAAGGGAATGCTCAGGTTTCCCATGCCTGCGTAAAGATCCAGGATACTTCTGGCCTTGAGCTTATGGGCCCAGGATAAGATGATATTCACGAGGATCTGGTTGACCTCTGGATTGACCTGGCTGAAGACCCCAGGCCAAACCTCGAGCGCCATCTCGCCATGACCCGGGAGATTCACGGTCATCCACACCCCCAAAGGACCCCCTTCCCGGGCCCAAAGGGTCTCTACCCTTCCCCCTTCTGTCCTCCCCATGCATATGGACCTGAGCCCCTCTAACTCCCTGGCTGCCTCAGGGAATTTCCTCTCTCGAGGGGGAGTCTCGCGGCCCCTTCTCGCCAGAAAGAGAGTGAAGCCCCAACTGGAGTCATCACAGGCTATCTCCACCCGCGAGACCCTCCAAGGGAAAAACTCTCTGAGAAACCCCCCTAGAGGTTCCAGGACGTCGTTTATTTTTTTCCTTGCGACCATGCAACTTTCGAGTGGGATCAATTCCTCGCTTCCCCTCCTCGAAAAACCCACCCTCGGCCCTCGATCCCAGACTACCCTGAGATCCAGCCGGCACCTGTAGCCGAACTCTTCTTGTCCAGAGAGGATTCCCCCAATCTTTTCCCTTGCCACCCTGGATCCCGATTCCATCATCTCCGAGAAGATCTTTTCCTTCTCCCTCCTCTGATAGGAGATCTCCAGATGCTGCAACTGGCAGCCGCCACAAGAGCCGAAATACTTGCATGGAGGCTCTCTTCGCCAAGGTGAAGGGTTGAGCAATCTCAAGATTCGGCCCTCGTCATAGCTTCTGTGGGATTCGATTATCTCCACCTCCAGCTCGTCTCCTGGGGCCGAAAGGGGAACCATCACCACCTTCCCCTGGTGGCGGCCTATGCCTACCCCTCTATGGCCCAGGGTTTCGACCACGAGTCTCAGGATGCGGCTCACTCGACCCTTTCCTCCGAGAGGGTTCTCACACCTTGCTATAATGCTATTGCCATCCAAGATTGTGAAGAGGTGGCTGGGACGATTCCCTTCTTGAGGCCGCATCCCATCCCACCTTGCCACAGCCAGGAGCGAGGTGGGATAATCGGTCCCCGAGATCGAGAGATCAGGGACCCGAGGACTCATCCAGCCCTTTTGGGGGTAAAGGGAGTGGAAGACAAGGACCCCTCCACAATGAGAGGTTCTGTGGCCCTGAGACTGGAGCCAGGGGGAAGGGCAGTACTAGCCCTGCGAGGGCAATTCCTCCTGGATGGGGGAGTTCCGTCCCATGAGGAGGTAGCGAGAGATCTAAAGGACCTCAAGGGAATAAGCTCCGTGGGCTTTGACTGTGGGGAGCTTGGGAAATGGGATAGTTCCCTCCTCGCCTTTGTCCTGAGACTGGAAGGGGAGCTCGGCGGTTCTGGAATCGTTGTGGAAAGGAGCGGGCTTCCCAAGGGAGCCAAAAGGTTACTGGATCTGGCTGCATCCTCTCCCAGAGGCCAGGCGAGAGAGAGGGAGAGAGGGTCATTGTTTTTGAGAACTGGACAGTGGGCTTCATCCCAGATGATCAAGTCGTGGGATGTGGTGGGCTTCCTGGGAGAGGTTTCTTGGAGCATGGGAAGGCTCGTTACGGGAAGGGCCAGGTTCAGGGGCTCGGATCTCCTCCATGTGATGCACAGATGTGGGGTGGATGCACTGCCCATTGTCTCCCTCATAAGCTTCCTAGTGGGGCTTATCTTGGCATTCGTGGGAGCTGTACAGCTCAGGGTCTTCGGGGCCCAGATCTTCGTTGCCGCCCTCGTGGGAATAGGGATGGTGAGGGTTTTAGGGGCCATAATGACAGGAATAATAATGGCTGGCAGGACTGGGGCTGCCTTTGCCGCAGAGCTGGGCACAATGGAGCTCAACGAGGAGATAGATGCCCTTCGCACCTTAGGGATACCGCCTGTGGAATTCTTGGTCCTTCCGAGGATGGTCGGCCTGAGCTTGATGATGCCCCTCCTTTGCGTGTACTCGGATCTCCTGGGAATTCTGGGTGGTCTGAGTGTCGGGGTCGTGATGCTGGACATCAACATTCAGGAGTACTTGCGGATGACGCGAGAAGCTGTGAAGCCCTCTTACTTCTGGATAGGGGTATTCCACAGCTTTGTCTTCGGGGTGCTCGTGGCCATCACTGGTTGCTTCCACGGGATGAGAGCTGGAAGGAGCGCTTCCTCAGTGGGCCAAGCTGCGACCTCAGCCGTTGTGAGTGGCATAGTGAGCATAATAGTGGCCACAGCCGTAATAACCTATCTATGCCAGGTCCTCGGTCTTTGAGGAGGAAGATGGAAACTGCCGCCATAAAGATCGAGAATCTCACCATGGCATACGGCGACAATGTAATCCAGAGGGACCTCACCTTCGAGGTGCCAGAGGGTAAGGTCACGGTGATAATGGGAGGAAGCGGATGCGGCAAAAGCACGCTTCTCAGGCACATGCTGGGTCTCGTGGAGCCCAAAAGGGGACGCGTCCTTTACTGGGGAGAAGATTTCTGGGGGGCGGATGAGGCGAGAAGACTCTCCATAATGAGGAGGATCGGCGTGCTTTACCAGGGTGGGGCCCTGTGGAGCTCCATGACCCTCGCGGAGAATGTGGCTCTCCCTCTCAAGGAATTCACCCGACTCACCGAAAGGGAGATACAGGAGCTCGTCTCCCTCAAATTGGCCCTGGTGGGTCTCGCTGGCTTCGAGGACTTCTATCCAGCGGAGCTGAGTGGGGGAATGAGAAAGAGAGCAGCCCTGGCTAGGGCCATAGCCTTGGACCCTGAGATATTGTTCTTCGATGAGCCTTCGGCAGGCCTCGATCCCGTGAGTGCCAGGAGACTAGATGAGCTGATCCTGGAACTCAAGGAAAGTCTGGGAGCCACGATAGTGGTTGTGACCCACGAGCTTGCGAGCATCTTCGCTGTTGGTGACCACTCAGTCTTCCTCGACTCTGTGGAGAAGACCATAACAGCAATGGGTCCGCCCAAGGATCTTCTGGCCCACCCGCCAAACGAGAGGGTGAGGGAGTTCCTCACCCGGGGTGGATCCCTCAACTAGGAGGGTAGGGGATGAACCCTCTTAGATTCCGATACGTGAGGGGCGGGGGCCAAGATGGAGGAAAGGGCAAATGAGGGACGGAAGGAAGACCCTTCTCGGGATTTTCGTTCTCGGGGCCATGGCACTGTCCGTTGTGGCCATAGCTGTTCTGGGCTCGGGAGCCATGTTCGCCAAGACCCAGGAATTTGTCATGTTCTTCGATGGCTCAGTGAGCGGGCTCAACGTAGGAGCGCCAGTTGTGTTCAAGGGGGTGAGGATAGGGTCGGTCAAAGACATAAACCTGGTTCTGGACCCATCTGATCTTAGCCCCACGATCCCAGTTCTCGTTGAGCTCGACCCGAGCAAGATAGGAGGGATCAGAAGGAACGTCTCCCTTCAAGAGAACATGAAGACCTTGGTGGAGAGGGGACTGAGGGCACAGCTCGTGACCCAAAGCTTCGTGACCGGCCAGCTCATGATCTCCCTGGACTTTTACCCTGACAGGCCCGCCCTTTACAGGGGGGACGGAACTGTGGCAGAGATCCCCACGATTCCCACAGTGATGCAGCAGCTTGCGAGGAAATTGGAGGATCTTCCTCTGGAAGAGATGGTGAACAAGATAGTCCAGAGCGTAAATGGCCTCGAGGCCCTCATCAACTCACCCGAACTGAGGGGGAGCCTCAAGGCCATGGAGAGGGCCCTGGAGGAGCTGGGCACACTGGCCCGAAACTTGAATCAGGAAGTGGGTCCCTTGGCCAAGACATTGAAGGACTCCATCAGGGAATACGGTACACTGGCCAGGAGGGCAGATGGTTACCTGGCCAACACTACTTCCGAGGCTTCCAAGACCTTGGAGAGGTTCCGAAAGGTGGCGGAGGAGCTGGACTCTCAGCTCAAGGCGGTGTCGGGCCCTGCCCAAAAGGCCCTTGAGGCCACGGAGCTAGCCATGGTGCAGGCTCGTACGACTATGGACGGTGCAGGGCACCTCCTTGACGAGAACTCCCCTCTGATCCAGAGACTCACGGCTGCCCTGGAAGAGATGGCCCTGGCCTCGAGGTCTCTGAGGAGTCTCGCCGAGTACCTGGAGAGGCACCCTGAGGCAATCCTCTACGGCAAAACCACTCCCAAAAGAGAGGTGGGGAGATGAGTTGGAAGGGAGTCTTGGTCGCTTTGCCTTGTGCCCTGGCCATCATGTTGGCCTCTTGCACCTCGAGCCCCAGCCCCAAGTTCTACGTCTTGGGCGTTGAATCCGCCGACTTCCAGAAGGAAGGGAGCACCAAGTGTGTTGTCCTGGGTGTGGGGCCTGTTGAGATTCCATCCTATTTGGACAGGCAGGAAGTGGTCTTCAGGATCGGACCCAATGAGGTCCAGCCTTCGGACTTCCACAGATGGGCAGAGCCCATCCAGCAGGGGATAGCACGAGTGGTTGCTGACTCCATCAGCAAGGCCATGTGTGTGGCGAGGGTGGAATACTATCCCTGGAGAACTTACTTGAGTGTGGATTTTCAGGTTTCCATGAGGGTGAGGAGGTTCGAGGGATACCCTGGAAGGGAAGTGGAGCTCCTCATGGATTGGAGCCTCTTTGGGTCCAATGGAAAAAGGCCCATCAAGCAGGGTTCCATGGAATTGAGGGAGCCATGGCCTTCAACGAACCCTGAGGAGATGGTCTCGGCCCAAAGCAGGTTGCTGGATGTGGCAGGGAGACGCCTTGCTGAGGAGATACTCGCTTTCTCGAGATGAGGCCACGAGGGAGAGAGAGGGAGATGCACGAGAGCTTGAAGA
>JAPWUY010000164.1 GCA_028275295.1 Thermodesulfobacteriota bacterium
TTGTCGAGGCGCCTGAGCTGCGTATCCCAAAACGACCGCTGCCAAAGGGGCCGCTCCTCGGGATGAGGCCACCTTCTACTAGCGCGCGCCTTCCAGAACCTGACCCATTCCTCCAAGGAAGGCACATTCTCGCCCCACGGAGCGCAAAATAGATGCACATGGTCGGGCATTATGACATATCTTCCTACAAGCCAACCCCGGGCCTCCTTCCACACGGCCTGGAGAACCTCGTGAATCTCCTTGCGGGCGAGTATTTGTTTCTTTTCCTTGGTGCAAACCGTGACGAAGATGATGACGGGCCGTATACCGAATCCCCTGGGAGGCAAATGGACCGGAGAACGTCTCGCGGGCCGCTCCTTCATGTGGCCTCCTTTTTGGAGAAGAACCTTGCCAAAGGCCGAGTCAGCACGTTGGCATCCGGTTTTTTCAACCGGACAATCCGCTCCGTGGCTTGCCGAGCGCCCCCCCCGCGCATAATGTCGGCATCGCGCCTTACCGATGCATTTCGCCTTTGAAGCCGCTGGCTCTCCTTGTCCGGGTTCCGGTTTCGCGGAGGGGCGGGCTCCGCACGCCCGCATGGAAATGCTTTCGTTTCACCCCGGCACCTCCCCGCTAGGCCATCCGTCCTCCGCTCACCCCCCTTGGAGGGGCGGGCTCCGCACGCCCGTGATGTCGGCATGGCGCCTTACCGATGCATCTCGCTTTGAAGCCGCTGGCCCTCCTTGTAAGGTTCCGGTTTCGCGGAGGGGCGGGCTCCGCACGCCCGCATGGAAATGCCTTGGCTTCACCCCGGCATGTCCCCGCTAGGCCACCCGTCCTGCGCTCACCCCCTCGGAGGGGCGGGCTCCGCACGCCCGCGAGGAAGGCACAACGCCAACCGAAATGTTCCCCCTTTCGGCCACCGGCCTCTCGCCAACTCGTCCGCGATCATGACGCGCTCGGGTTTGCGTCCGGCCCGTATTCGCGGGCGCGGAGACCGCGCCCCTCCGAGAAAATCGCCCCTCGCGTTATCTCCGGGTTTTCCCCGCAAGGCCACCTCCCCCCGGCTCACCCCCCGGAGGGGCGGGCTCTGCACGCCCGGATGGGAACGCCTTGGCTCCCCGGGCATCTCCCCGCTAGGCGACCCGGTCTGGGCTCACCCCCTTGGAGGGGCGGGCTCCGCACGCCCGCGAGGAAGGCGTAACGCTAACCGAAATGCTCTCTCCCTCCGGCCACCGGCCTCTCGCCTACCCGTGGATCGTCACACCATACCCCGGCCCGCCTCCGGCCTTGCCACCCGGGCGCGGAGACCGCGCCCCTCCGAGAAAATCGCCCTCCGCGTTGTCTTTGCGCCTTCCCCCCTAGGCGCTGGGCATTGCGACTGGTTTCCCCCCGGAGGGGCGGGCTCTGCACGCCCGCGTGGATGGCTTGGGCTTGACCGGGGCATTTGTCCTCTCGGCCGCCGGCTTATCATAATCGCACCAATGGGAACGCAATGTCTCGGCATTCGTCCGGCCGTACCACCCGGGCGCGGAGACCGCGCCCCTCCGAGAAAACCACCTCTCGCATTACCTCCGGGTTTCCCCCGCTAGGCCACCCCACCTTGGCCAACCCCCCCGGAGGGGCGGGCTCTGCACGCCCGCAATGTCGGCATAACGTCAACCGAAACGTCCCACCATTCGGCCACCGGCCTCTCGCCAACTCGTCCGCGATCATGACGCGCTCGGGTTTGCGCCCGGCCCGCCTCCGGCCGTACCACCCGGGCGCGGTCCTCGCGCCGCTCCGAGAAAACCACCTCCCGCGCCATCTCCCGCCCCTTCCCCGCAAGGCCCTCACCTGTTGGCTTTCCCATCCTTTGGGCCCCCGTTTCCACAACGCTCATCTGTGCCCCTCCGAGAAAACCACCCTCCCCGCCTCCTCCCCCTTGCCGCAAAAAATTTTTCTCCTTCTCCACCATGAGGTGCTTTTTTCCTCTTGACAAGCTGTGAAGGGGGATGGTATTTACT
This sequence comes from Thermodesulfobacteriota bacterium, assembly GCA_028275295.1. Lineage (GTDB taxonomy): Bacteria > Desulfobacterota > Desulfocorpusculales > Desulfocorpusculum > Desulfocorpusculum > JAPWUY01. The sequence goes on from JAPWUY010000164.1 coordinate 1,986, forward strand.
AGGCCTAACTTGGGCTTGTGGCCATGGGGTGAGAACCATAAAGTTTTCGGTTGATCTTGAGGGCGCGATGGTGTAGACTTGCCCAGACGGTTTGGGGCATCATTTTTGGGGTGACTTGAGGAGAAAGGAGGTGGTGCAAAGGAGATCCCGGGTTTGATGGCTTGGTTGGGGTGATTGGCCCAGCGCTCTTCGAGGCGACTGCGGCAAGGCGAGCCGAGCCACGGGCAAGAGAAGGTGATCCTGGCCAAGGGAAAGTAAAGGAGGTTGAGGGATGGGTAGAGAAGGCAGAGCGAGTTTCGGAAAAAAAGACGGTAAAGGAGGTGTAAGGATGAGGAAAAAATGGGCTTACGGTCTTTTGGCGTTTCTGATGGTTGTGGGCATTGCTCTTCCGGGGGCAATGGCTCAGCAGAAAGACGTTCAGATAATGACGGCCCTGAGCCAAGATTTCGAGACCACATTCCCCCCCACTGGGTGGGGATGGGGCGATTGCTGGACTACTCCGGGGGTATGCGATGACTCATTCCCACTTTACTGGGACTTCGCGGTGGTCTCGCAGAACATCCCTGACGCTGTCCCACATGGCGGCGCTCAGATGCTAAGATTCTACAACAGTGACCCCACCACGGCGCCGTGGCAAGACTTCGGGATGGGGACCCCAACTGGAACGGGCGCTGCCAGGTTTGCCGTCCTCAATAACGCGAGCCTACCCCAGCTAACCTATTACGTGTACAATTACTGCGCGACCGGGGAGTCGACGGGAGGCGACTGGGTGGATGTGTGGCTCTGGGACGACGTGGGAGGTTGCTGGCTGCTCGCAGACTCGGCCCCTAGATGCGACACAACAAAGACGAACAAGGCTTGGTATCCGCGTACCATTGACCTCACGGCAGTACCCGACTACACTGACTTTTGTTCAGGGCTGCCCGTGGACCTCAGGGGACACGACTATACTCCCCCGGGCCATCCGATATATCTCGTCTTCACGGGATCGGATCCCTCGACAACCGACAAAGACTATGATTTGCTCATTGACGATGTGACCGTGAAGTGGGCGTGCGCTGGGGACCCGGCGGCGATACTAACGGATACCCTCCCTCCCGCCCTCGTGGGTGTCCCTTACACATTCACGGTGAAGGTCACCCCTGCGATTTCTGCGGGATGGCAAATGAGAGTAACGAACCTGCCTGCCTCATGGACGTGCGGAGCTCCCTTGCTAAATGCAACTGGAGACACATTCACAGTATCCTGCGCAACCGCCCCGGCTGCCACGGACATCGGGACGAAGAAGGTCACAGTGGAAATCGACGACGATACCATCGCTGGCACCCGCTGCAGGCTCCTCAGCAAGACTTACGACCTTGTGGTCCAACCTCTTGACTGCAGTCTGGTCCAGCTGAAGGCCACACCCGCATCGGGTAATCTCATCGCGGGAGCTGCGGGAGTAGGGCCTTACACTCAGACTTTCAGCACACAGATCTCGAAGAAGCCCGCCTCTATGAGCGTGGCCTCCGGCGCCCTTCCACCGGGCCTCTGGCTGGCAACAAGGCCGTCTCCCAACGATAACCTGGTGGACCTAACGGGCACACCGTTGAGCCCGGGCCTTTTCACGTTCACGGCAACTCTCAGGGACGCGAACGGTTGCGCGGCGCAGGTTGGGCCGTACTCCCTGAACATCATCGGACAGTGCGGGACATATACCCTCTCCGACCTCTCTAGCACATCGGGGCAAGTGGGGCAGAGCTTCAGCCAGGCTATAGGCGTGACGTTTGCCCCCTCAACGGCAACACCCGGTGCGAGGGCCGCAGCACCGCCTTACACTTTCCAGGTATCCGGCGATCTTCCTCCAGGCCTCACCCTGTCTACTACTCCGGGTGGCTCCGCGGGCCTTTTGAGCGGCACGCCGACTGCGGCTGGGACCTACAATTTCACGGTCACAATGACCGATGCGGGTGGAAGGTGCACGGCCTCCAAGAGCTACACCGTTACCATCAACCCGCCACCTTGTGGCACGATCACCATCACGCCGGCTGACCTCGGTTCCCTGAAGGTGGGTCAGGCTGTGAATGTGGATCTGGATGCAAGTGGTGGCACGGCGCCTTACACCTTTAGCGCTACAGGGCTGCCTGCCGGCCTGAGCATCGATGCCAGCACAGGCGTCATAAGCGGCACGCCCACAACGGCCGGCGATTACAGTGTGACGGTCACGGTGACGGACGCACTCGGCTGCACCGGCACCAAGACGTACACTGGCACCGTCGCGCCTGCCTCTGCGCCAGTGAGCATAACGAGCATCGACAAGGCGCCGGTATATGGGTTCAAGCTGGATGTGAAAGGGTCCGGGTTCCAGAGCGGGCTCACGGTGAAGATTGGAAGCACCACTTGGACCAATTACGTCTACAAGAGCTCGAGCTGGATTAGGCTGAGGGGCACCGGCCTCAAGGCCCTCTTCCCGCCGGGAGTGCCCGTGACGATCACGGTGACCAACCCTGACGGAGGAGTCGCAACCGGCACATACAAGAGATAACCGTAGGGCTCTATAGCCCGAATAGAAAGGGGGCCTCGAAAGGCCCCCTTTTTTGTGCCCGCGTTGGGGGATCGAGGGGTCCGCGGGTCCATTGACGCGGCCGTGCACGGGGCGTGTGGCGATCTCTTGCGGAAATATCCGCCCATTCGAGTGGTCGGCGTTTTTTTTGGAGAAATGCGCCCCGCGGGTGCGAAAAGGAGGGCCGGATGCAAGTCCATGAAGACGGCCCTGGGCCGTAAGCCCCGAGAAAACGCTAGGCGCCGGTTTTCTCGGAGGGGCGCGGTCTCCGCGCCCGGGTGGCAAGGCCGTACGCAGGCCAAGGGATTTCATTCCCACCGGATGGTTGCCGATGACGCGGTGGCCTAACGGGGACATGCCCGGGTGGGGCGATGGTGCCATCGCGGGCGTGCGGAGCCCGCCCCTGCAAGGGGGTTAGCCCGTGTGAGACGGCCTTGCGGGGAAATGCCGGAAATAAAATGGGGGGCGATTTTCTCGGAGGGGCGCGCTCTGCGCGTCCGCGTGGGGAGGCCGTACTCAAGCCGAGGGATAACATGATCACGGAGGGGCAAACCAACGGCCCGTGGCCTAATGGGGCGGTCCCCCGGTGGAAGGGAAGGGTCGCCCGCGGGCGTGCGGAGCCCGCCCCTCCGCGGGGTGGACGATCCGAGCTACGACGGCCTAGCGGAGGAGGGCCCGGAAATGAAGCGGAAGGCGGTTTTCTCGGAGATACTGTGTTGTCTTGTCAAGCCTCCTTGGTTTAGGGAGAGTGGGCTCCCTGGTAATGAAACGCTGGGTTGAAGGGCTGCGCCGACTTGAGAACCCCAATGGCAATGTGAACTAGCTTGCGCATCATCGCAGCAATGATC
>JAPWUY010000165.1 GCA_028275295.1 Thermodesulfobacteriota bacterium
TCACTGGGGCATCCGAGAGGGTGCTACTGGATATCCACTGGGGGGAGAATCCCAGCTTGGCAGCCTCCCCCAGGATTATCGCCCCATGTTTGGGAAGGACGTACATGATCACAGCGTCAGCCCCGGATTCCTTGAGCTTGAGGGCATGGGAGCTCAGATCCGTGTCAGGGACCTCCACCGAGACCTTGGCCGCAATCTCCATCCCCTTGGATTTGAGATACTTTTCCACACCCTCCAGGCCATCCTTTCCATAGTCGTCATTCTGGTAGAAGACAGCGATCCTCTTCCAGACCACTTTGTTCTCTATCAGATCATCCCTCACTGCCATGCCACAGGCGGTTCCCACTCCTCCGACTACCGCAAATACCCCTATCTGGTTTATGAACTCCTTCCCTATGGCCTTTGTCTTGGCTGGATTGTAAGCGTCATCCCTGAGATAGTATTCGATCTTCCTTCCGTGGATTCCACCCTCATCGTTGATGAGTTTGAAGTAGAGGTCCGTCCCCCTGGCAACTGCTCCCCAAGCTGCTGCAGGACCAGTTTGGGGACCCCATTGTCCTATCTTGATGGTCTTGTCAGTGACACCCCTCACCTTCTCCTCACCCTGAGTGGAAGGTACAGAAAAAACGAGAACAAACCCAACAAGACAAGCTGCCCAAGCAATCCGCTTCATGCTTCCTACCTCCTTTCCCTGTCCATCCCTGAAGTGCCCTGGTGGCAACCCCTCGGGTACGCCCACCACCTCCCCATGATCCTGTAAGAGCGCCGTCTTCCCATGGGAATTCCGAGACTTTCTATCCTCGCTTTTCTCTTCCTCTCACCCCCCTTTCCCCCTTACACCTTCTTCACATAATGACGAGCCAAAAGGCCACTTGGCCTCACGCAAAGAACCAGTACTATGATTGCAAAGGCCACTACGGATTTGAACTCCAAGGAAACGTATCCACCAAAGATGTTCTCTATCACCCCCACGAGCTCCGATCCCAGAACCGCCCCGGGCAGACTCGTCATACCCCCCATCACTGCACCGGCAAAGGCCTTCATCATGGGATCCATCATCATGTTCACATCCAGGGGATAAGTCGAGGCGATGAGGATGCCAGCCACGGTCCCGATCATGGAACTCAGGGCCCAGGTGAGGGAGAGGATCTTCTTTGTGGGTATGCCCATGATCCGGGCTGCAATGGGATTTTGTTGGGTGGCCTTCATGGCCACCCCGAGTTTGGTATAAGTGAAGAATATGAAGAGAAGCCCCATGATCCCCAGGGCAGTGAGGAATATCCAGACACTCACTTTGCTTATGGCCACAGCTCCAACCTGGTAAACCTCCACGTTGGATATGGGGAATGGCAGTGACCTTTGGTCCGGACCCCATTTCCAACCTGCGAATCCGTAGAGGATCATCTCCAGTCCCAGGGTTATGACTATGAGGCCCAGCACCGTGGGGTTCTTGGCGGGCCTGAGAAACAGGAAATCGGCCATGAGACCCAAAACCAGGGAAAATGCCAGGGTGAGGGCTATGGCCCAGGGGAAAGGGACTCCTCGCTCCGAAAGGAGGGTGAATGCGACGAATGTGGAGAGCATGGCCATCTCGCCCTGCGCGAAATTGAGGACCTCGGAGGTCTTGTAAATTATCACCATGGCCAGGGCTATGAGGGCGTAGCAAGCCCCTATTGCCAACCCGCCCACGATCAACTGCGGCAGCATGATACTGATCCTCCCCTTTTTCAGAAGGGCCACGTGCGCCAATAGCGCTTGGTTCTCAGCCAGAAGCCATAAATTCCAGCAGGCTCCACGATCACGATGAGAACCATAATGAGCCCGATTATGATGTTCTGGAGGTTAGCCATTCCCCCAACATTGAACCATCTCTCGGAGATTTCGACTACCCAAGGCCCTATGAGCCACATATCCTGCACTGCCGAAAGCCTTATCTGGAGGTAAGTGAGAAGGGCTGCCCCCGCTATTGATCCTGCTATGGAGCCGAGCCCGCCAACCACGACCATTCCCAAAAACACGATGGAGAGCATGAGATTGAAATTCTCCGGGGAGATGAACCCCAGGACAAATGCCATCAACCCTCCAGCCGTGCCTGTGTAAAAAGCGCTTATGGCGAATGCCAAGGTCTTGTAATACGTGAGATTTACGCCCATGGTCTTGGCAGCAATGTCGCTGTCCCTTATGGCTATGAGGGCCCTGCCCACCCTTGTGGCGATGAGATTCCTCGCCCCGATTGTCATGACCACTGCTATGGCCATGATGACATAGTAGAGTTCCTTGTCGGTTGCGAACCTCAAGCCAAAAATCTCCAACTTCGGTATGTCCAGGCCCATTCTTCCTCCCAGGAAGGACCAGTGCCCGATGAACTGAGTCACAGCCATTCCGAATCCCATGGTGGCGATGGTGAGGTACGGGCCTTCGAGCCTCAAAGCTGGGAGCCCCACGAGAAACCCGAAGCCCGCGGAGAGAAAGGCCCCAGCGGGAAGGGCGAGGACAAATGGTACTCCATAGACCTTGTAGAGCATGGCGCAGGTGTAAGCGCCTATGGCGAAAAAGCCAGCGTGGCCAAGGGAGATTTGCCCTGTGTAACCCACGAGGATATTGAGACCCAGAGCCACTATGGCATTTATGGCAATGAGGTTGAGGAGGTAGGCATAGTAGTTCCCACCTATCTCGGGGAATATGGCCAATGAAAGAAGGAGGACAATGGTCCAAAAGACCTCCACCTTGCTATCGAAAAGCCGGACATCCTCGTAGTAATCCTTCTTCATATCCATGGGGTTCCATCTCCTGGAGGGACCGCTCCCCAAATGGACCTAACTGGTAGCAAAACTTCCCCTCTCCTGTCAACTCTTCGGGCCTGCAAGGATTCAGGGGCCTTCGCTTCTTGTCAAGACCTAACCCATGCTCCCCACAGAATGTCCTCAAACTACCTCAACTGCTTCCAGGAGCTCCTCCCTGGAGATCACCCCTTCCCTCAATATTCGAAAGGGGACTGCTGTACAGTCCAGGATCGTCGATGGCACTCCTCCGGGGAGGGCTCCTCCGTCCAGGACGAAATCCACCTTGGCGAGTATCTCCTGGGGTACATCCCCGACCCGCGCTGCCGGGTCGTATCCTGTGAGATTGGCGCTTGTTCCCACAACGGGGGACCCGACTTTCTGGACAAGAAGCCGAGCAATGGGATTGGGACTTTGGCGGACCGCCACTCCTCCCTGAATTCCCACAAGATGAGGATGGAGGCCCTCCTTTGCTGGAAGGACAAGAGTCAGAGGCCCAGGCCAGAACCTCCTCATGAGAAGCTCGGCCTCTTGGGGAATTCGAGCCACGAGATCCCTCACCATCTCTCTTCCTTCCACCAGGCAAAGGAGAGGAAGGCCCTTGGGCCTCTTCTTGAGCTCGTATATCCTGTCCAGGGCTTGGGGATTTGCAACAGATGCCCCCAGGGCGTAGAAGGTCTCAGTGGGATATATGACGACACCTCCTTCCCTCAGGATACGGGAAGCCTTCTCCAAGGAGTCGAAGGCCGGATGAATCATCTCTCCCTTTCCTCCAACTCTTTGGCCTTGGCCTCTATTTCCTGAGAGGCCTTCTTTCTCATGGTCTCGAGCCTCTCCCTCATTTGGGGATCGGAGACTGCTAGGATCTGAGCTGCGAGGATCGCGGCGTTTCTAGCTCCGGCCTTCCCGATGGAGACAGTGGCAACCGGCACACCTGGTGGCATCTGGACCGTTGACAAGAGTGCATCCACCCCCCTCAGGGGACCTGAGTCCATGGGCACCCCTATTACGGGAAGGACAGTATGGGCCGCGACAAATCCCGCCAGATGAGCCGCCATTCCTGCCCCCGCTATTATGACCGAGGCCCCTTGCTCCTCTGCTTCCCTTATCAACCTCCTCGTCCTCTCAGGGGTTCTGTGGGCCGATGCCACTGTCATCTTGGATGAGATCCCGAGCGCTGAGAGGGTATCCCTCGCCTCCTTCATGACCTCCAAATCGGAGTCGCTTCCCATGAGGATAAGGACCTTGGCTCCTCCTTCACCCATCTCTTCGCAACCTCCTCAAGGCCTTTTTCCCTATATCTTTCCTGTAATGGACTCCCTCCCAATGAATTTTCCCCACTGCCTCGTAAGCCCTCTCGATGGCCTTGGGAATATCTTCTCCCCTTGCTGTGACCCCAAGGACCCTTCCTCCGTCTGTGAGCCATTTCCCCTCTTCAAACCTTGTCCCAGCATGAAACACAAAGACCCCTTCCATCTTCTCTGCCTCCTCGAGACCGAGAATGACCTTTCCCCTCTCGTATTTTCCCGGATATCCCCGAGAGGCCATGACAACGCAAACTGAAGCCCCGTCATCCCATGAGGGCTCCATCTTCTCCAGATTTCCTTCTGTCGCGGCCAGAAGAAGCGGCACTATGTCGCTCTTTAGCCTCACCAATAAGGGCTGAGCTTCAGGATCCCCAAGTCTCACGTTGAACTCGAGCACTTTCGCTTCACCATTGGATATCATGAGACCCGCATAAAGGATTCCCCTGTACGGCCTCCCCTCCTTTGCCATGGCTCTCACCGCTGGGACCATTATTGTCTCCATGATCCTCTCTTCCAGTTCGCCAGTGACCACAGGGGCCGGACTATAAGCCCCCATTCCCCCTGTATTGGGCCCTCTGTCTTCGTCGAAGACGGGCTTGTGGTCCTGGGCGGGGGGGAACCCTATGACCGTTTCCCCATCCGTTATTGCCAGGAATGAGGCTTCCTCTCCTTCCAAGAGTTCCTCTATCACTACTTTGCGGCCGGCATCTCCGAAGGCCCTCCTCACCATTATCTCGTCCACGGCATCCATGGCTTTCTCGGGCTCCCTGCACACGAAGACCCCTTTTCCAGCGGCAAGTCCATCGGCTTTCACCACACAGGGGGAGTCCTTCTCCTTGATGAAGGCCTTTGCTTCCTCCGGGTTCTCGAATACTCGAAAGGAAGCTGTGGGAATCCCGTGTTTCTCCATGAGCTCCTTGGCAAAGGACTTGCTCCCTTCGAGGGTAGCAGCCTCGCGGCTCACCCCGAACAATCTGAGTCCCCTTCTCCTGAATTCCTCTTCGATCCCCAGGACCAGGGGCTCTTCTGGTCCCACCACGGTCAGGTCCACCCTTTCTTCTCCAGCAAGACGAGCCAAGGCTTCTATATCCGAGGCCTTTATGGGCACGCACTTGGCGATTCTCGAGATGCCCCCATTTCCGGGGGCACAGAGGATTTCCTTCACAAGGGGGCTCTGAGAGATCTTCCAAACCAGGGCGTGCTCCCTCCCCCCTCCTCCCACAACGAGAACCTTCATCGCTGGTTCCTCCTCGCTCTTTCCACTATCGCGGCTCCAGCCACTAGGCC
>JAPWUY010000167.1 GCA_028275295.1 Thermodesulfobacteriota bacterium
TTCCTGTGAGATCGCCCCACTCCTTCCATCCCTGAAGAATTACGGGCCAGGAAGCCTTGAGGGCCTCATCTTGGGCCTTTTTGGCCTCAGTGTACAGCTCTGGGAGAGCGAAGGCCCCCATGGTGACTGGCTTGTCTGGGTGGAGCCTGTGGATGGGTTCGAAAGGAGGCAGGTATTTCTTCACAATCTCGTCGTCCACAAGCTCAACCGACTCCACCATGTGGCTCAAGATGAAGCCATCTATGTGGATCATGACCGGGGTGAGAACCCTCCTGTCCTCTCCCACCCTATATGCCCAGAACACGTGGTCGTAAGCCTCCTGGCCGTTTTCCATGAAGACTTGGATCCAGCCAGTGTCCCTCACGCTCATGGCATCTGAGTGATCGTTCCATATGCTCAATGGAGCACTGAGGCTCCTATTGGCGACGACCATGACTATGGGGAGCCTGAGGGAAGATGCTATGTACACCACCTCGTTCATCAGGGCAAGACCCTGGGAACTGGTCGACGTGAAGGTGCGAGCCCCTGCTGCCGATGAGCCAATACAGACGCTCATGGCCGAGTGCTCGGATTCCACTGGCACGAACTCGGCATCCAGGTGCCCATCTGCCACGAGCTCCGAGAGGTGCTCCACGATGTGGGTCTGGGGTGTTATGGGATAGGCGGCTACCACATCCACATTCGCCTGGCAGGCGGCCTCGGCTATTGCGATGGAAACTTCCATTCCCACTCTCTTGCCCATGACTCATTCTCCTTCCGGGACCATCTCTATGCACTTTACTGGACACTCATGGGCGCATATCCCGCAGCCTTTGCAATAGTAAAGGTTGGGCAGAAAATAGCCCTCTTGGGTTCGCTCGATCGCCGCATCGGGACAAAATATGTAGCACTGGGCGCACTTGACACACCTCTCTGTGTCCACTTTTGGGTGTCCCATGGTGCGCCAGTCCCCAGTGCGGTACTCCCTTGCGTTTCCCGGTTCAACGATGACGCATCCGGGCTCGAGCTCCGTCCAGAGTATCTGTGTGATGGGCTTTGCCATTGGGTTACCCCCCTGCGATCGTCTACTTCCTAGAGTTCCCCTTCACAGCTTCGAAGGCGCGGCGCATGGCCTCGAGATTCCTCTCCGCTAGTCTCCCAAATCTCTCCTTAACTGGCCCTTCGAAGCTCTCCAAGGTAAGGATCCCTGTTGCCTTGACGAGGGCGCCGATCATAGTGGTATTGGTTATGGGACGGCCCAGAACCTGGGCTGCTATGGAGTTGGCATCCACATAGTAGAACTTTTGTTTGCCCCTGAGCCTCGAGAGAAATCTTGAGGGATCACCCGAAAAATTGGCGACGACAATTCCTTCCTCCTTGAGGCCCTCTTCCACCTGGACAAGATCAAGAAGGGACTGATCCAGGACCACAACCACATCCGGCTCGTATACCCTGGATCTGATCCTTATGGGCCCCTCGGAGATTCTCGAGAAGGCCATGACTGGAGCTCCGCGACGCTCGGGTCCGAAGCTGGGGAAGGCCTGGGCGAACTTTCCCTCTCCTATCGCTGCCAAGGCCAGAAGCTCAGCCGTTGTCACAGCACCTTGGCCACCTCTGCCGTGTATGCGAAACTCCATCATCACTCTTCCTCCATCCAATGTCTCGAATCCGCCCAGCCTAGATCCCTCGGCCTGTCCAGGAAGAAAAGGGACGGAGACGATTGAGCCACCCTGCTCCCCTGAGAGGAGACCACATGAAGTCTCGGCTCCTCCTCATGAGAGGCAAGGGAAAAGCCCTTTTTGGGCTTTGGAGAGTGGTTCAGAGACCAGTGACCGGGGGGAGTTTTTCCTTGCCTGTGACAGCACTCTATGTTGGTCCTATGAAAATCCGAGGGACATGGGATGGTGCACTGGAACCTCCCCCCTTCGAGCTCCTCCACCTCAACCACGATGCTATCTCCAAACCAGGGAGGGTCATCCATGGTGAGGCGAACTATCCAGTGGGGGCCATACCAGTCTCGGATCACATCCACTTTGGCCCCTTCCAATGCCTCAAGGCCTCGAGGAGCCTCTATCCATCCCTCATGGAGCCATTCCCCTACGGCCAACACTGCCTCAACTACGATGGATGTGACCCTCTCTGCCCCATCTGCACCCGCTGCCATCGAATCCAGCTCCCGCTCCAACAAGGCCCCGCGCCAGTGAACCCCTGGGCCAGGATTTTTCGCTATTTGTGACAACGTCTCAGATACCAATACGATAAAACGGTCCGAGCCCTTTGTCAAGGGCGTTTTGGGAAACCAGCAAGCTCGACTGGGACCCCAGACCAGAGCTCACTGAGGGGGAAAGCCTCCCCATTCCTCTCCCTGGTCTGGGGGTAAATTGGCCTCTTAGCGCTCTCTGGAATCAGAGTGCCCTCAAGAAGGCCACAAGATCCTTCTTCTCCTGTTCCGTGAGCCTGAGGCCCTGGACAAGGTTGAAAAATTCCACCGTGTCCTCCAAGGTCAGGAGCCTTCCGTCGTGCAAATAGGGAGGAGAGTCCTTGATGCCCCTCAGGGTGAAGGTCTTTATGGGCCCGTCCGCCACTGCCATTCTACCGTTGACCATCTGGGGCTTGTAAAATCTCTCCGTCCTCAGATTGTGCATCATGTTATCCGTGTAGTACGGGGCAGGGTGGCATACCCCACACTGGGCCTTTCCGAAGAAGATCTCCTGCCCCCTCAACTCTTCGGGGGTTGCCTTGGAGGGGTCCAGCTTGCCATATATGTTGAGCTTTGGGGCCGGGGGGAAATCGAGCAATGCTTGAAATTCAGCCATGAAGTGCACCTGGCTTCCTCGCTCCAGGATGTTGACGCCCTTTTTGGTAGCGATCACTGGATCCCCGTCGAAATAAGCGGCCCTCTGCTCGAACTCTGTGAAGTCCTCGACGGATTTCAAGGCCCTTTGGGATCCGAATAGCCTCTGAACATTGACTCCTCTCAAACTGGGAGTGTCTATCCTATGACGAAACTCCTGAGGCCTTATGTCCCCCACGAGGTGAGTGGCTGCATTGGTGTGGCCATTGGCATGGCAGTCAAAGCAGGCCACCCCTCGGCTGGGCTTCTCCGACCTCCTGTCCTCGGTCTGATTGAACTGCTGCTGAGGGAAGGGGGTCACAAGGAGTCTGAGCCCTTCGAGCTGCTTGGGGTTCAAGATGCCATTGAAGAGCTCGTAGTAATTATTGATGGTCACGAGCTGACCTCTGGACACATCCCCCAGATCTGGCCTAGTCGTGAGGTAGATGGGCGCTGGGAATTCCGGAAGGAAATGGTCTGGCAAATCGAAGTCAAGATCGAAGCGGGTGAGATCCCTTTCCTCCTGCTTCTTTATGGCATCGATCACGAATTTTGGAAACACCATGCCTCCCTCTGCGTGGTTGGGGTGAGGGAGGGGTAGAAAGCCTTTGGGCCAGAGCCCTTTCTCCTTTATCTCGTCGGGGCTCATGGAGGCCAGTTTCTCCCAAGTCATGCCCGGAGGCAGCTTGACTCTCACCCCTTCCTGAACGGGCTTACCCCTAGACATGGTAACTCCGGGAGCTGGCCTGTTGCTCAGGTCATACCTCTCCTCGAGAAGATCCATTTGTCGTTTCATGACCTCCGCCTTTGAAGCTTTCATCCTGGCCACGGTCTTCTCGAAAGGCTCTGTTATTACAACGGGGGAATAGCTGCTCTTCTGGACTTCCTGTGCTAAGACTACTCCCAGTGCCGCACATCCCGCTATCAAGGAGACTCCCAGTCCCTGAATGATTCTACCACCTCTCATCTCGACCTCCTTTGTCTTGGCATAAATGTGCTTGAATCAACTCCAAGCCATCCCCAACGGAGAAACTCTCCTGACCCCAATCCCTCTCACCCCCTTTCTTTCCGAGAGGACCCGTCAATCTCCTCGGTCAGGCGTTCGATCTCCAGTAAAGCCGCTCCTTCAAAAACAGGCAAGAGGCTTATGGGTCGACAGCCCCGTTGCCCTCTGGCTGCGATGCCAACGCACCTTGAGATACCGTGGGTGTTTGGGTTAGTCTATCAGAAGGAGGTACCCTTTGGCCAGGTACAAGGCGATCATCTATGACTGCGATGGGGTGCTTTTCGACTCGAGGGAGTCCAATAGGGCCTTTTACAACCACATACTGGAGAGGTTCGGGCTTCCACCCATGGGGTCCGAGGAGCTCGAGTTCGTTCACGCTAGCACTGCCGAGCAGGCCATAGACTTTCTCTTCAAAGATCACCCGAGAAAAGAGGAGGCTCAGAAGTACAGGTTGTCCATGGATTACACGCCATTTGTGCCCCTCATGAAGATGGAGCCCCATGTGAGAGAGGTGCTCCAGGCACTCAAGAGCAAATGCCGGACTGCCGTTGCCACAAACAGGGGAATCACCATGCCTCTGGTCATTCGTGAGCATGGCCTTGAGGGGCTCTTCGATCTCGTGGTCACTAGTCTTGATGTCAAGCATCCCAAGCCCGATCCAGAATGCATTCAGAGGATTCTCGACCATTTCGCCCTTTGCCCACCTGAGGCCCTTTACGTGGGAGACTCGGAAGTGGACAGGCTCGTGGCTCAGAGGGCCGGAGTGGACTTCGCATCTTACAGGAATCCTTCTCTCGAGGCGAGATACCTCCTGGACGATCACCTGGAGATCCTCGAGATCCTGGATGGAGCCCAAGTGAAAGGCAAGGGGAGGTAACCATTCCCAGAGTCCACGGACATCTCCAAGGCCTAAAACCATCGCAGCACAGAAGGCTTCAGAGGCTCTATCACAGGAGGGTGTCACCTCATCAAGTAGTGAGTCCTGAACTTGCCAGGCAACTGGCCGAGATATCGTGGGAAATAGGAAGACAAGTAGCGCTCCTTCTCGACAGAAAGGGATCGGTCTTTCTTGTCCTCGTGGGGGACGATCACAAGATAGAGATCCCACCTCTCGAGGACGTGAGAAGTGCTCCCACGAGGCTTCTGGGTGTCAGGCTCGTCCACACGCACCTCCGCGGAGAGCCCCTCACACAGGACGACCTAACGGATCTAGCCCATCTGAGGCTGGACATGGTGGCTCAGATCCAAGTGGGCAAGGATGGTCAGGTTGGAAGGATCCAGGTGGCCCACCTCCTTCCACCCAATCCCCGGGGGCAGCAGTGGGCCTTCTTGGAGGCGGAGAATCCATCGCGCCTGGATGTGGATGCCCTTTCCCTGGTAGAGGGTCTCGAGGACGAATTCTCCAAGGTGCTGAGATCCAGGGATGTGGACGGAAAGGGCGAGAGGGCGATCCTGGTCGGGGTGTACAGTGCGTCTGGGCCCAAGGCAAAGAGATCCATGGAGGAACTCAGGGAACTCGCCCGCTCAAGCGGTCTGAGGGTA
>JAPWUY010000168.1 GCA_028275295.1 Thermodesulfobacteriota bacterium
TGCGCTCCCCATAAAGGAGGTGGAAGATCGTCCTTATGCCTCGAGGAATCCAGGGGTGATGCACGCCTGCGGCCACGATGCCCACGTGGCCATGCTCCTCGGCGCAGCTAGGATCATCGCGACCTCGGGGCCTTCTTTGAGGGGGGCCATCAAATTCGTTTTTCAGCCCGCGGAAGAAGGGGGGGCTGGAGGCCGGAGGATGGTGGAGGAAGGGGTCCTGGATGGTCCCAAAGTGGACATGGCTTTGGCCCTCCACGTTTTTCCGACCCTGAAAGTCGGGGAAGTGGGAGTGACCCCCGGTCCAGCCCTGGCCTCAGTGGACGATTTCATCGTGAGGATCCGGGGCAAAGGAGGCCATGCTGCCCATCCCCACATGGCGAAGGATCCCATACTAGCAGGGGCCTCTCTGGTGCAGGAGCTCCAAAGCATCGTCAGCAGGGCCACAGACCCTCTCGATTCGCTGGTAGTTGGCGTGACGAGGTTCCATGCGGGGGCCGCCTTCAACATCGTTCCCGAAGAGGCGGAGCTCTGGGGGACAATAAGGGCCTTGAGGGAGGAGGTCAGGGCCCAGGCTCACGTCTCTTTGCAGAGGATAGTGGATGGGATTGCCAAGGTGCACGGAGTGGAGGCTACCCTGGATCTGAGAAAGGGATATCCTGTTCTGAGAAACGACCCAGAGGTAGTGGGCTTCGTGGAGAGGATAGCCTCTCAATTCTTGGGCGAGGAGAGGGTCTTGAGGCTTCCACCTTCCATGGGGTCAGAGGACTTCTCCTATTTTCTCGAACGATGCCCAGGGGCATTCGTGGTCCTGGGTTGCTCTGGGGGCGAGGGAGGTCCGACTCCCATGCTCCACAGCCCGAGCTTCGACATCGACGAGAGAGTCCTCCCCATTGGTGTGGAACTGTTGGTCAGGCTTGCGGAGGCTTTTCTCGCCTCTCAAGAGGGTATGTGACAGACTCGTTGGGTGGAGGGAACACTATGGCCAGGCATAAGAAGATAGAGCGAAGAAGGGAACTCGAGAGGAGACGAAGGAGGAGGAAGAAGAGGGCTAAGCTCAGGGCAAAGGGTTTGCTCAAGGAATGAGAAGAGGGGGTGGGGCCTCCCACCCCCTCTTGGATTCTCCTTCGGCCTCAACCCCAGACCTTGATGAGCACAGGGGCCAGGATCAAGGATATGACGCTCATGAGCTTTATGAGGATGTTCATGGTGGGACCGGATGTGTCCTTGAATGGATCGCCAACAGTGTCACCTATCACAGCCGCCTTGTGATTGTCCGATCCCTTTCCGCCCAGGTTTCCTTGCTCTATGTACTTCTTGGCATTGTCCCATGCACCTCCGGCATTGGCCATGAAAAGTGCCAGGAGCACACCGGAGATCATGGCTCCCACAAGGAAACCTCCCAGGGCCTCCTTACCGATTATGAATCCCACCGCAACTGGAGAGAGTACCCCGAAAAGACCCGGAGCTATCATGTAGCGAAGGGCGGACCTTGTGGCTATGTCCACGCAGGTAGCTGGATCCGGATCCGCCTTGCCCTCGAGAAGTCCCTTTATCTCCCTGAACTGCCTCCTTATCTCCTCCACTATGGCGAATGCGGCTTTCCCAACAGCAGTCATGGTCAGAGAGGCCACGATGAACGGGACTATGGAACCCAAGAAGACCCCTATGACCGTGTAAGCATTTGTTATGTCGATCTTCTCCACCTTGGCCGACTGGGAGTAGGCCACAAACAGGGAGAGGGCGGTGAGGGCGGCTGAGCCTATTGCGAATCCCTTCCCGATTGCGGCAGTGGTGTTGCCGAGGGCATCCAGGGTGTCGGTTATCCTCCTTGTCTCCGGTCCAAGATGAGACATCTCCGCTATGCCACCTGCATTGTCAGCAGTGGGGCCGTAGGCATCCACTGTCATTGTCACTCCCACTGTGGCGAGCATTCCCACAGCCGATATCCCTATGCCATACATATCCGCTGAGATATAGGCGATATACATGGCCAGGCATATCCCCACAACAGGGAGAGCTGTGCTCACCATGCCCACAGCCATCCCGGAGATGATGACCGTGGCCGGCCCTGTCTTGGAGGACTCGGCTATGTCCCTGATGGGTTTCGCAGAGGTGTAATATTCTGCCAGGAGCCCTATTATCATGCCCACTATGAGGCCGCTCACAACCGCCCAGAATGTCCCTATGGGAAGCCCTAATCCGTTCTGGATTATCAGGGTCAGGACTATGAGCACAGCCCCTGCCACGAAGGTGGAGTACCTGAGGGCTGCCTGGGGGCCTACTCCTTTGAGAACTTGGATGGAGAGAACCCCCACAAAGGATGAGAGGAGCCCGGCCATGGCCACAAGCACCGGCATTGCCATGTACCTGAACTTTATGGCCCACTCCCCCTGCCCAGGGAACTTGGCCATGAGCTCTGGGGCCAATGTCATCGTGGCTCCTATGGCGATTGTGGCCACTATGGACCCAACGTAGGATTCGAATATGTCGGCACCCATCCCAGCTATATCGCCCACGTTGTCGCCCACGTTGTCCGCTATCACGCCCGGGTTTCTGGGGTCGTCCTCCGGGATTCCGGCCTCCACCTTGCCCACGAGGTCCGATCCCACATCAGCAGCCTTGGTATAGATCCCACCACCCATCCTAGCGAAAAGGGCGATGGAGCTGGCCCCCATGGCGAACCCATTTATGTAATTGGCTGTCTCGGAGCTTCCTCCCCAGATCCAGAACCATATGCCAACACCCAGAAGACCGAGGGAGGCAACGGAAAGCCCCATGACCGAACCACTGAAATACGATACCACCAGAGCCCTGGCCATCCCTTGCTGATTTGCGGCCCATGCGGTCCTGGCATTGCCCTTGGTCGAAGCCATCATCCCGAAGAAACCTGCAAACATGGAGCATAGGGCCCCTGTGAGAAAGCAGAGAGCTGTCCAGAAATTCACTCCCACTGTGAGGAGGATGAAGACCACGATCACGAAGATGGCAAGGGTGGAATATTGGCGCCTCAAGAATGCCATGGCGCCAGTGCGGATATAGCCCTCTATCTTCTGCATCAGCTCCGTGCCGGCGGGCTGACTTGCAACCCATCGGTAGATCATGAACGCGACCAGAAAACCAAAAGCCCCAAGAAATGGCGCAACTTTCGTCAGTTCCAGCATTCTCCCGTACCTCCTTCGCTAGTTTTCAGCGCTTAACCAACCACTGTCCTCTCCCTTTGGCGCCCCTGGGTCTGAGGATGTCCGTGAACCACCCTCATGGCCTCATCCAGGCCTTTGGCGAGAAGTAACTCGAGGGCCCTCACTGCCTTCGAGACCACTTCCTCCATTCTCTCCCTCTCCTCGCCCTCTAAAGGCTCCAGCACGTAATCCACTGGGTCCACCCCACTTGGAGGCCTTCCTATCCCGACCCTCAACCTCAAGAAATTGTCGTGTCCCAGCGCCTCGAGGATGGAGCGGACACCCTTGTGACCAGCATCACCTCCTCTCCCTTTGAACTTGAGCCTTCCCAAAGGCAGATCCATGTCGTCATGGACAACCACCATATGGGAGAGCTCGCATCCCTGATCGAGGAGAGCCAGAACTGCCCTCCCGCTTCTGTTCATGAATGTCTGGGGTTGAGCCAGAAGCACCTCCTTCTGGCACCATTCGCCCCTCGCCCACAGGAGCTCCTTCCCCCTGTGGGACAGGCTCAAACCCGCCTCCTCGCAGATCTCCTCCACTACCAGAAAACCTACGTTGTGTCTCGTCCACCTGTAGCGGGATCCCGGATTCCCGAGCCCCACAATGCACCACATTCACTGGCTCCCTCAGGCTCCCTGCTCCTCCGCTTTCGCTGCCTCCATTACCTCTGCCGTCATCCGGCCCGTTACGGTCACCATGGCTGTAGTGGGATCCGTGAGGAGCTTGACCCCTTCTGGGAGCACTATGTCCCTCACGTGGAGTATGTCCCCGATCCTCAATTTGGAGCAATCCACCTTTATCTCGTGGGGAACCTTCTCCGGGAGGCATGATACCTCCACTGCCCTCAAAAGGGGAGTCAGGCTTCCTCCCATGGTGACTCCTATGGGCTCTCCCACGAACTCCAGGGGTACCTCCACCCTCACGGCTTCCTCCAGGGAAACCTCGTAGAGGTCCACGTGCCTTGGCTTGTCAGTGAGAGGATCGAGGTCATAGCTTTTGACCATGGCGATTCTCGTCTGGACCTCCTCCCCGTCCACTATCCTCAAGTCCACCAGAGTGTTTTCTCCCGATGCGAGGATCCTCCTCAGGTCCTTTGGCGCTATGGCCACAGCCAGGGGTTGCCTGTGAGGACCGTAGAGTATGGCGGGGATGAGCCCCTTCTTCCTGAGCCTCCTGCTCGGCCCCTTGCCCTTTTCATGTCTGACCTGCACTTGTACGGCAATTCTCTCCATCCAATCTCCTCTCTCATACGAATAGGGAGCTCACCGATCGCTCCTCGTGAATTCTCCTTATGGCCTCAGCGAGAAGGCCAGATACAGAGAGCTGTCTTATCTTGGGACATGCCTTGGCCCTCTCGCTCAGGGGAATGGTATTGGTCACCACTACTTCCCGAATGTCGCTCGCCTCTATCCTGTCCATGGCAGGACCTGAGAGAACAGGATGGGTACAAGCGGCATAGACCTCCCTCGCTCCCCTTTCCAGCAGGGCCTCCGCTGCCTGGGTGAGGGTCCCTGCTGTGTCGATCATGTCATCTAGGATCAAGGCCCTCTTGCCCCGGATCTCACCTATGATGTTCATGGCCTTGGCCTCGTTTATCCCCTCCCTCCTTTTGTCTATTATGGCCAATCCCACCTGAAGTCTCTTGGCAAAAGCCCTCGCCCTCTCCACACCACCGGCATCCGGGGAGACCACAACCAGATCATCCAAGTAGTGAGACCTTATGTATTCCAGTAAGACTGGGGCTGCGAAAAGATGGTCGAAGGGAATGTTGAAGAAGCCCTGGATCTGCCCAGCGTGGAGATCCATGGAGAGGACCCTGTTGGCTCCCGCCGCAGTGATCAGGTCCGCAACCAGCTTTGCCGAGATGGGGACCCTGGGGGCAACCTTCCTGTCCTGCCTGGCATATCCGTAGTAAGGGATGACGGCCGTGATTCGCCTGCTCGATGCCCTCTTCAGGGCATCTATCATTATGAGGAGCTCCATTAGGTTGTGGTTCACAGGAGGACATGTGGACTGGATCACGAACACATCCGTCCCCCTCACGTTCTCCTCTATCTCCACGAAGACCTCCCCATCGCTGAAGGTCCTCACCTTGGCCTTGCTCAACTCAAGCTGAAGGTGGCGAGCAATCTCCATTGCTAGCTCTAGGTT
>JAPWUY010000169.1 GCA_028275295.1 Thermodesulfobacteriota bacterium
GCACAAACAAGAAGCTCATGGACATAGTCATACGAGAGACAAATAGACTCAATGCATTGCTGAGCGAGTTCCTCTCTTTTGCCAGGCCAGAGAGGCTCCGTCCTACAAAGATGAATCTCTCGAGGCTCCTCAAGGAGATAGTTGCCCTTTTCACGGAAAGGGCCAAGGGACAATGGCAGATGCTGCCAACAATATCGGAAGGTCTAGTCGTGGAGGCTGATCCGGAGAGGATCAGACAAGTGGTTTGGAATCTACTGAACAATGCCTTGGAAGCGATGCCCGACGGGGGGGAGCTGCGACTGAGAGCCAACTGGGCTCAAGGGTCACCTCCTTCTGGCCTGAGCAGGGAGGTGAGATGGGCCGTCGTGGAGGTGGAGGATACAGGTCCTGGGATTCCCGGGGAAATAATCCATAAGATCTTCGATCCCTTCTTCACCACAAAGGAAAAAGGAACGGGGCTTGGCCTCTCAATAGTCCACCGATTGATGGAGGAGATGGGAGGAAGGGTCGAGGTGAGAAGCCAGGAGGGAGTGGGGGCCAAATTCACCCTATGGATCCCAGCTAGGCCTCCAACGAGTTCAAACGGGAGCCATGGGGAGGAATGGAGCTAGGGTAACTGGGGGAGGACAGTGGCTTGACTCAACTGGCAGAGAAGCTATATAAGATCCTTTTCGAGTTCCGTATCCGGGCCAAGAGGGATACGATGGCGGATAATCCGGCCCCAACGGAGATGACATCCAGGTGAAGCCCGAAAGGGACGTGCTGATTCTGAGCTCGATGATGAGGAAATCTCTGGGGATTTAAGAAGATTGGGCGTGAATCCCCGAGTTGGGTAAGTCCTGCTGAGCACTGCCCTGTCAAGAAAGAGAAGAGGTCTGGTCTCGGTCATTGTCTGGTTTTCGGTGCCTTCTGGCCGAGAAAATCGAACCTAGGGGAGGATGGAGTTGGATTTCACGCGGAGGGAAGGTGAGCCAACAGTCGTCTTAGAGAGGCGAAGGAAACTCGAGCAGCTGCGGCAGTTAGGGGTAGATCCTTTCAGCGAGGATTTCAGCCCTACCCACGAGGCTTCTTCTGTCTTGGAGACTTACGGGGAGTGGGATTCCCAGAGGCTCGAA
This sequence comes from Thermodesulfobacteriota bacterium, assembly GCA_028275295.1. GTDB lineage: Bacteria > Desulfobacterota > Desulfocorpusculales > Desulfocorpusculum > Desulfocorpusculum > JAPWUY01. The sequence goes on from JAPWUY010000169.1 coordinate 1,116, forward strand.
GGCCTCCAGGAGGCCTTCGCCCTTGCTGGAAGGATAATGGGCAAGAGGGACTTTGGAAAGGTGAGCTTCATCGATCTTGTGGACAGGACAGGCAGGCTGCAGTGTCTGGTTCACATCCCATCCTTGACCGATAGGGAGGCAAGCCTTTTCCGTCTCGTGGACATAGGGGATCATCTGGGGGTCAGGGGGAGACTCTTCAGGACCAGGACAGGAGAGCTCACCCTCAGGGTGGATGAATTCAAGATCCTTTCCAAGGCCCTGAGACCACTTCCAGAAAAATGGCACGGCTTGAGGGATGTTGAAGCCCGCTACAGGCAACGTTATCTGGACCTTCTCATGAACCCTGGGGTGAAAGAGACCTTCAGAACGAGGGCCAGGGTGATCAAGTGGATAAGGGAGTTCCTGGATGCCCGAGGCTTCGAGGAAGTGGAGACCCCCATGATGCAGGCCCTTCCTGGGGGCGCTGAGGCCAGGCCATTCGTGACTCACCACAATGCCCTCGGTCTGGATCTATTTCTCAGAGTGGCCCCTGAGCTCTATCTCAAGAGGCTGGTTGTGGGGGGAATGGAAAGGGTTTATGAGATCAATAGAAACTTCAGGAACGAGGGGATATCTACGCAGCACAACCCCGAGTTCACGATGCTGGAGTTCTACCAGGCATACGCTACCTTCGAGGACCTCATGGTGCTCACTGAGGAACTCCTGGAGTTTCTTCTCAGGCGCCTCGGCAAGTGGCCGACCCTCAAGTACCAAGGGAAAGAGATCGAGATGCAAAGGCCTTGGAAGAGGATGAGGTTCACGGAATGCCTTGTGGAATTCGCCCAGATCAAGCCGGAGGACGTGGCCAATTTGGAGGAATTGAAGGAGGTGGCCAACAGAAAAGGGGTTCCCCTCGAGGGGAGGGAGACCCTGGGGAAGGTCCTCGCAAAGCTCTTCGATGCCTTGGTGGAGCCCCAGCTTCTGGGGCCGATTTTCATAACCCACCATCCGGTGGAGATCTCCCCTCTGGCAAGGAGAAACAAGGCCGAGCCTGAATTCGTGGACAGATTCGAGCTGTACATAGCGGGGAGGGAGGTGGCAAACGCTTTTTCCGAGCTCACGGATCCCGATGATCAGAGAGAGAGATTTGAGCAACAACAGATGTTGAGGAAAAGAGGAGACCAAGAGGCACATCCCCTGGATGAGGACTTCTTGAGGGCCCTTGAACATGGGATGCCTCCCACAGCTGGGGAGGGGATAGGGATAGATAGGCTCGTGATGCTCTTGACAGACTCCCCTTCCATAAGGGATGTGATCCTTTTTCCCCAATTGAGACCCGAAACCAAGGTAAGCCTTTAGGGGTTCCCGTGGTCAGGGGAAAACCAGTAACCGGAATTACACCTCATGAAGAGGGGATTCTCAACGGCCTTCGCCTTCCGGAAAGCAAGGGATCGCTTTCTGAGAGCTGATTTCAGATGAGGTACCAACTCTGGCTAGGCCTGAGATTCTTGAAGGCCAAAAAAAGGCACGGGGCGATATCCCTGGTGACAGCCTTGTCAATAGTGGGGGTCACAGTGGGGGTCATGGCCCTTTTGGTGGTGATCTCGGTCATGACTGGATTTGCCGAGACTCTCAAGGAGAGAATCCTTGGCCTGAGCGCCCATGTGGTTGTTTTGGGGAAAAGGGGGGAGGTAGATAATCACGAGGAGCTTCTCAGAAGACTCCTCGAGGTTCCTGGCGTTGTGGCTGCAAGCCCGTTCATAACAAGGGAGGTCATAATTCAGGGGCCTTATAGGGCTGCGGGGGTTGTGGTCAGGGGATTGGACCTGGAGAACGCTGAGAAAGTCTTGCCCATAAAAAGGGTCCTCAAGGATGTGGAAATAAGAGACCTCGCCTCGAGTTCTGAGAGCTTCTCACCGGGTATCATCCTTGGCAAGGAATTGCTAAGATACCTGGGTTGCGGCATCGGAGATCACGTGGTCATGGTTGTCCCCTTGAAGACCTTCACCCCTTGGGGGGCCTTGCCCAAGTGGCAGAGGTTCCAGGTAAAAGGGTTTTTCGACTCCGGTTATTGGGAGTTCGATTTCAAGCTGGCGTGCGTATCACTGGAAGTGGCCCAGGAAGTGTTCCAGATGGGTACCAAGGTCACGGGAATAGAGCTGAGGACAAAGGAGCTGGACAGGGCCCCAGAGGTGCGAAGGGCCATAAACGACTCTGAGTTGGGAAGCCAGTTTGTGGCAGAGGATTGGATGGAGCGAAACAGGAATCTTCTATTCGCCCTGAGGGTGGAAAAGAGGGCGATGTTCGTGATCCTTCTTTGCGTTGTAGGAGTGGCGGGGCTGCTCATCATGAGCATCCTCATGATGATGGTGATGGAAAAGAAGAAGGAAATAGCTATCCTCGTGGCCATGGGGGCGAGATCGTCCCACGTGATGGGGGTCTTTCTCTTCCAGGGCTTCCTCCTGGGCGCAACTGGGACCATCTTGGGGAGTTTCGGTGGGATCCTCATAGCTCGAAATCTGGAGGCGATCGTTGGATGGGTCGAAAAGGCAATGGGCAAGGGCTTCTTGAGCTCGGAGCTTTACAGTCTGATCGAGCTTCCTTACAGGCTGGTCCCCCAAGATCTAGGGCTTATAATAGCCTCGACCCTGGCCATAAGTGTAATGTCGGCATGGTATCCCGCCTGGAAGGCGGCTAAGCTTGATCCTGTGGAGGCTTTGAGGTATGAGTGATGTGGTCTCCTCGCGCGCTTCCCTGGCCACCGGCAGATGAGGAGGGAGGGGGATGTCCCGACCCTTCATCAGAGTGCGGGGGTTGACCAGATCCTTTCGGAAGGACAGCCAGACGGTGGAAGTGCTCAGGGGGATAGATCTGGATGTGGCCAAGGGGGAAAGCATTGCAATAATGGGAGCTTCTGGTGTCGGAAAGAGCACGTTCCTCCATATCCTGGGGACCCTGGACCGACCCACCAGCGGCACCGTGGAATATGACGGAAAGGATGTGTTCCAATGGGACGAGAGGGAACTCTGCCAGTTCCGCAACAAAACCATAGGGTTCGTATTCCAGTTCCACCATCTACTCCCTGAGCTCACGGCATTGGAAAACGTCATGATGCCTGCTCTGATCCAGGGGATGAAGAGGGCTAGAGCCGCTGCCCTGGCTAGGGAGATGTTGGGGGAACTGGGCCTCATCCACAGGGTGAATCACAAACCAGGGGAGTTGTCCGGAGGGGAGCAGCAGCGTGTCGCCATAGCAAGGGCCCTGATACTCAGACCAGAGGTGATCCTCGCGGATGAGCCTACTGGCAATCTCGATCGTCGAACAGGAGAGGGAGTGGAGGACCTTCTCCTGGATGTGCGAAGCAAGCTTGGGGCCACCCTTGTTGTGGTCACTCACAACATTAGCCTGAGCCGAAAGATGCAACGTCAAGTGGAATTGATAGACGGTAGAGTTGCAAATCCAACGCGCTGAGAAGGCGAAAGGGAGAAAGCCATGGGAAGATGGGTCTCTTCCATAGCGGGATGTGTCCTTCTTCTGAGCTTTTGGGGCGGTGTGGCCGAGGCAGGCAAGCCAGTGAGGGTGCTCCTCTTGCCCCTTCAAGTGTTCAGCCCGGAGAAGGAAACCCAAGACCTGCGGGTGCTCGTCGAGAAGGTGATTGCCACCAGATTGCAGGGTGAAGGAGACCTTCAGGTGATCCACGATCCCCAAAGGACGCCCCCCGCTCAAGGATATACCCAGGAAAGTGCGAGGGAAGAGGGAAGGAAGGCGGATGCCTCGTGGGTCATATGGGGGAGCCTCACCCAGGTTGGAAGGACACTGAGTCTGGACATGCTGGCAATGGGGATGGAAGGGCCCGAGAGACCCCTGACCATAGCTGTACATGCTCAGGACAAGGATCAGTTGCTCGGAGCCGCGGACTCAGAGGTGGACAAGGTCATATCCAAGATGGTGGAGAGGCCCAAGATTGTGGAGATCAAGGTGGAGGGGAACAGAAGGATCGGCCAGGATGCCATCCTTCTCAAGGTAAAGAGCAGGGTGGGGGACGACTATTCTCCCTCGAGGCTTCAGGCGGATGTGAGGGAAGTGGAAAAGCTGGGTTATTTCGACGACGTGCAGGTCTCGGTCAAGGATGTTCCGGGCGGAAAAAGCGTGAGCTTCGTTGTCAAGGAGAAGCCCACGATAAGGGAGGTCCTCATCACCGGAAACGAGAAGATCGACACCGACAAGATAAGGG
>JAPWUY010000170.1 GCA_028275295.1 Thermodesulfobacteriota bacterium
TGCAAATCCCGCACAGCGGGCTTCAATGGCATGGTCGCCTGGCGAGGCTCATATTTCTGCACCCACGAGCCTATGGAAAGGGAACGATATGAGTCCTCCACCAGGGCCTCCGCCTCTTCCTCCTTGACCTCCGTGACCAAAAGGCGGGCCTCTATCACCACAACCCTCGTGTTCCTCAACTCCCTCGGCTTGAACAGGCTGAAGGCGAGAAGCCTGTCACCTTTTTGGATCCCTTGATTGGTACCCACATTCACGTAGACGATCTCGCCCTCCCCTATGTTCACAGCCTTCTCCGCCAGGGCGGATATCACCTTTCCCAATGGTCGTGGCACTTCCTGGGCGAGATATCCGACGCCATCTATCCTGGGATACACGAAGATTCCCTCTTTGGGCAAAAACTTCCAAGCAAGCGCCTGGCCTGCACCCCACAGGCCCCCAAGGAAAAGGACGAATAGGCTCAATCCAACTCGCATCTTTGAAGACTGCATGGACCCCTCCCCCGGTCTGTGGAAGTCTGGCTCCTGAACACGCCTTCAGTTCATGGAGCCGTTTCGCGCAACGTTAATGCGATCGAGCCTTCCTGTCAAGGATAAAACAATGGGATGTCAGCTCTTGAACTCTTTCGCTTTTTCCATCGCCTCCTTGAGGAGTCGGGCCCACTCCAAGGGGACCCTGAGATCTCCCCTCCCGAACCCCAGGTGCACTTCCGGCTTCAGTCCACCGTGAAAGTCGCTTCCTCCTGTCTTCAGAAGACCCCATCTCTCGCAGAGATCCGAGAGAAATCTCCGGATGGCGAAAGGTGCATCCGGATAGAGGACTTCCACCCCCATGAGTCCCTCACGGACCAATTTTCCGATGCACATCTCCAATTCCGCGAGGCCTTCTATCCCCACAGTGTGGGGGTGAGCTAGGACGGGCACCCCGCCTGCCTCCCTAATCGCCTCCATGGCCTCGGTGCACGATGGCCTCCTTCTCGGGATATAGGCCTTCGCACCCCTTGTCAGATATCTGGCGAAGGCCTCATCCACTGACCTCACATACCCTTTTCTCACCATTGCTTGGGCTATGTGGGGTCTTCCTATGCGTGCCTCGTCCGCTTCATCAGTTATCTCCTTTGGATCAAGAGCGAGCCCAAGGGATCTCAGCTTCTCGAGAATCGCCCTGTTCCTCTCGACCCTGCTCAGCCTCATCTTCCCGAGGAAATCCCCAAAAGAGCTCCATTTCCCGTCGAGACCGTACCCCAGGAGGTGAGAGCTCCTCCCCTCTCCCAGATCCACTGAAATCTCAACTCCTGGAATCACCATGATCCCGAAAAGCTCTCCCGCCCTTTTGGCCTCCTCTAGGCCGTCGAGAGTGTCGTGGTCAGTTATTGCCAGGGCGCTGAGTCCCTTTGCCCTTGCCTCCCTGACGACCTCTCGAGGGGTCAATGTACCATCCGAGAAAGAAGTGTGGACGTGTAGGTCAACCCACATTCCTCCATAACCTCCTGTGAAAGTTGCGAGCGGAGCCAGATCCCCTTTATCCTACCACATGGAACCAGGAGGTTTTCCAATGCCCAGAAGGATCTTCTCGCATCCACGGATCCTGAGGCAACTGGAACTGTATCTCAGGGGAAGAGAGCCCAATAGGTGCCCTTTTTTCGGGCTCGTGGAGGCTGCAGTGGCAGTGCCCCTGGTTTTCGACGAGGGAGTCCTCAAATTGGTCCTCATAAAGAGGAGCCAATCCCTGAGGATCCATCCAGGACAAATAGCATTCCCTGGAGGAAGGCGTTCGCCTGGGGACAAGGACCTCCTCGCAACCGCTATGAGGGAACTTCATGAGGAGCTCGGGATCCCTGGAGAAAGGACCGAGGTCCTGGGGTGCATGGACCAAGAATTCACCTTCACCAATTACTCTGTGATGCCCTTTGTCCTGGAGCTCAAGACCCCCTTGGCCTTCAAGACGAACGAGGAAGTGGAGAGGCCCATACTTCTCGAGGTGGAAAGCCTGGATTCGAGATCCTTCCTTCCCGAGGAGCACACTTACATGGGGAGATCCGTGAATTCTTGGCGAATCGAGACCCCTCATGGGACCATATGGGGCGCAACAGCGAGGATCCTCTATCGGCTCCTCACGATCCTCGAGGAACTCAGCGAACCCTCCAGGTGAAGCACCATCTTTCAACTGCCTCTGGGCATCTCCCTTAGCGAACAATCCTCGGAGAAATTGAAACTCGGACCCTGCCATCTGGAGAGAAAGATCTTCCCAGTCCCTCCCACGTCCTCACGATACGAGCTCATGCTATTATGCGCCTGAACTTGTCCACCATCTCCACAACTTCCTCCGGATCGTCCGTGAGATGGAAGAGATCCACGTCCTTTTGGCAAATCTTCCCTTCCTGGAGCATGGTCTCCTTGATCCATTTCATGAGCCCTTCCCAGTATCTCTTGACCATCAATATCACGGGAAAGGGCTTTATCTTGTTGGTCTGGATGAGGGTCACTGCCTCGAAGAGCTCGTCCACTGTTCCAAAGCCTCCGGGCATCACCACATAGGCTATGGCGTACTTGACGAACATCACCTTTCTCACGAAGAAATACCTGAAGTTGAGCTGAAGATTAGCGTAGGGATTCGGCTTCTGCTCGAAGGGGAGCTCTATATTCAAGCCAACTGACTGCCCTCCTGCCTCAGCAGCTCCCTTGTTGGCAGCTTCCATGATCCCTGGACCCCCTCCTGTTATCACAGCGTATCCCCTCTCCACTAGCATTCGAGCTAGTCTCTCGGCCATTTGGTACTCCTGGGACTCCGGACCCACCCTCGCCGATCCGAAGATGGAAACAGCTGGAGGAAGATCTGCCAAGTGCTCGAATCCCTCGACAAACTCCGCCATGATGCGGAACATCCTCCACGTGTCCCCCACAGTCATCGCATCTATGACATACTGCCTGTCAAGCAGAGACCTGGGCCTCATGCTCCCTCCTCCTCGGAATTTATCCGCCTTGCCAGTTCTCCTTGGTCGAAGATATAGTTGAGCTCATGTTAGATTGCCTGGCTTTGGGAGTCAAATGGCCAGGATCACACGTTGCAGGGAGATACGGGGATGAGAATTGTGTTTTTCGGAGCGGCCAGGACAGTGACAGGGGCGGCCTTCAGGATAGAGTGCGAGGAGGCGAAGATCCTCCTGGACTGTGGCCTCTTCCAAGGACCAAGAGAGCTCGAGGAGAGGAACAGGAGAGTGGATCTCTATAGCCCCGCTACAACAAGTGCCGTGGTATTGAGCCACGCCCACATGGATCATGCTGGATTGCTTCCGGCTTTCGTGGCATCTGGTTTCGCAGGGCCCATTTACTGCACCCCCGCAACAAAGGACCTTTGCGAAATCCTTCTTCTCGACAGCGCTCACATCCAGGAGATGGAGGCCGAGTGGCAGACGAGGAAGAATCTGAGAAAGGGACTGGGGCCCCAGAAACCCCTTTACACGAGAGGCGATGTGGAAAGGACACTCCCCCTTCTGCGACCAGTCCCTTACGGGGAGAGAAGGGAATTGGCCCCGGGAATCTTTTTTCGCTTCCAGGATGCTGGTCACATTCTGGGATCAGCTTCAGTGGAGCTTTGGGCAGTGGAAAATGGCACCACAATCAAGCTCGTTTTCTCGGGCGACCTGGGGAGAAGGCACCAGGCGCTAGTCAACGACCCCCAGATAATAGAGGAAGGAGAGGTTCTCCTTGTGGAGTCCACCTATGGAGACAGGGAGCACAAATCCCAGGAGGAGAGTGTGAGGGAATTCGTCGAGATCCTGGAGCAAGCTTACAGGGAAGGCGAGAAGGTGATAATTCCCGCTTTCGCCGTGGGCAGAACCCAAGAGGTTCTCTATACCCTCCACGAGCTCCACAGAAAAGGCATCATGCCACCCATCCCCGTTTACGTGGACAGCCCCCTCGCCACAGCAGCTACGGAGATATTCAAAAAACATCCCGAATGCTTCGATGGGCAAGCAAGGGCACTTCTCAAGCTTCACGATCAACCCCTCGAGCTACCGAGGCTGATCTTCGCCAAGACAGTGGAAGAATCCAGGGCCATAAACGACCTCAAAGGGGCAGCTGTGATCATAGCAGCGAGTGGGATGGCCAATGCAGGTCGGATCCTTCACCATCTGAAGCACAACCTCTGGAGACCAACTGCCCACATCTTGTTCATAGGATTCCAGGCCCAGGGCACACTGGGAAGAAGGATCATAGAGGGCGCAAAGAGCGTGAAGTTGTTCGGGGAAGAAGTGGCGGTCAGGGCCCAGATACACACCCTGGGTGGCTTCTCCGCACATGCAGACAGAAGAGAACTCCTCGATTGGATAAGTCACTTCAAGTCCAAAGACATGAAGATCTTCGTGGTCCATGGGGAGGAGAAGAGCGCCCAATCTCTGGCCGCTTCCCTCCAGGAAGCGGGCTTCTCCCATGTGAAGGTGCCAGGCCTAATGGAGGAGGTTGACCTGACAGAGCCCGTTTCCCAAGAAGCTCCCCTACCCCCTCACAGGGAGCTGGAACCCCAGGACCTCCTCTTCCTATTGGAGAAAAGATTGAGGAAGCTCAGGAAGAGGCTCAACAGGGAAGGGATCCCCACTGAGGCCTTCCAGGCCGCAAGCGGGAAGCTGAGGAGCATGGAAGAGATGCTCCACGAGGTGGAGGGAATTCTCGATTCCCGTTCCTGAGGCAATCCCGTGGGAGGTTCTCAGAGGACCTGGAGGTCCTTCAGTTTGAGCTGGACTGTCCTTTTTCCATTCCACTCGTTGATCTGAGGAGTGCATGCCACCCTGACCCGGCCATGGGTGGGTTCCGGAATTTGCCCTGCGAGATTGAAACCGATGGCCTCGAAGGTTGAGTTCCCCCTCCTCATGGAGAACTTGATGTGCCTGTTCTCGATCCTTCTCGAGCCCATTACCTCCATCTCGCCCACCTCAAAAGTGGGCTCTGGGTTACCTATTCCGTGGGGCTCGAGTTTGATCAAGGAATTCAATAAGTTCTCGTCCAGCTGATTTGGCTCCAATTTGTCGTCTATCCTCAAAATCCCATGTCCTCTCCTGGGACCTAGCACCTCTTTGGCATGCCTGGAAAGGGCCTCACGAAACTCTTCAAGGGCATCTGGTTGGATCTTCAAACCAGCAGCGGAACGATGCCCTCCAAAGCGCTCCAGGAACTGGGAACAGTGTCTCAAGCCATCCATCATGTCATAGCCATCGGGAGCTCTGGCCGATCCCTTCCCTATCTTCTCCTCCAGGGATATGAGCACAACCGGCACCTCGAACCTCTCGACCAGTCTCGATGCCACTATGCCCAGCAC
>JAPWUY010000301.1 GCA_028275295.1 Thermodesulfobacteriota bacterium
ATCTCCGTTACGGGCTCTACCTCCCAAGGGACGCGTCGGCATCCGGTACCCCCCTTCCAGCTCCTAACACCGAGTCACCCAACAGCGAGAGTATTATACATACAAGGGACGCGGTCTCCGCGTCCGCGTCGTAAGGGCGTGCGGATGCCAAGGAATTTCGTTCCCGCGGGTGGGTTGACGATGAGCCGGTGGCAAAAGGGGGTAATGTCGTCCTTGGCGTGATTCCGTCATCGCGGGCGTGCGGAGCCCGCCCCTCCGGGGGGCCTGGCCCGAGTGAAAGGCCTTGCGGGGGAAACCCGGGGATGACGCGAAGGGTGGTTTCAGGGGAGGGATGCGCTTTGCGCGTCCGCAAATACGGATCCGATGCAAACCGGGGCAAGTCGTGACTACGGGCGGCCGGGCGCGAGTCAGGTGGCCAAAAGGCGCGAATTTTCGGCTTGGCGTTATGCCTCCTTCGCGGGCGTGCGGAGCCCGCCCCTCCGCGGGGAGGCCAGGCCTAAGACCGGTCGCCTAACGGGCAGAGCCCCCAGATGACGCGAAAGGCGGTTTTCTCGGAGGGGCGCGGTCTCCGCGTCCGCGTGGTACGGCCGTACGCAAGGCGAGGCATATCATGATCATCAGGGGCAAAGGAACGCTCGGTGGCCTAATGGAGCCATCCCTTGGTGAAGGCGAAGTCTCGCTAGCGGGCGTGCGGAGCCCGCCCCTCCGCGGGGGGCCTAGCCCATGGTATCCGGCTTTGAGAGATGAGGCCCCGAAAATGCGCGGGAAGTGGTTTTCTCGGAGGGACGCACTCTGTGCGTCCGCGTGGCAAGGCCGGACTTAAGCCGAGGCATCCCAATCCCACCGGTGCTTGTACGATGAGCCGGTGCCCAAAGGGAGGCGGCATATGGGTTGGCGCGATGCCGATATCCCGGGCGTGCAGAGCCCGTCCCTCCGCAGGGAGGCAAGCCCGGGACGCATGGCCTAACGGGGAAAACCCGGAGATCACGCGAAAGGCGGTTTTCTCGGAGGGACGCACTCCGTGCGTCCGCGTCGAGAGGCCCCGCGAATGCCGAGGCATTCCATTTCCACCCGATGATGAGGCAAGAGGCCGGTTGCCCTACCCGGCACATGCCTCGGTCAAGCCCGTGCCTTCCTTGCGGCCGTGCGGACGGCAAGGGATTTCGTTCCCGCGGGTGGGTTGACGATGAGCCGGTGGCAAAAGGGGGTAATGTCGTTCTTGGCGTGATTCCGTCATCGCGGGCGTGCGGAGCCCGCCCCTCCGCGGGGTGGATGATCCAAGCTGAGATGGCCTAGCGGGAAAGGCCCGGAGATACGCGAACGACGGTTTTCCTTGAGGTGACTCTCTTCCAAAGATGTGATCATGTACGCTTTTCGAGACTAGAAGGCGGCTTTTTCAATTTGGGTGTAGGCCAAGGATGGGCATAGTGGACAGAAATCGGCCTCATGCTCCAGGAACAACAAAACTCCCTTACGGAGACAAATCTTGCCATACACAAGATGCGGGAGATCCTCAGAGACAGTCCGCTCTTGGACTTCAAGGAAAACTTAGTCTCAGCACGTCTCCATCGAGCTGAGCCCCCAATTTCCATGCAAGCCTGGTCATGGAAGCCAACCCGTCTAGCAGACGGGACATGATAGCCCCCGATACAGATATGCCCACATACAGGAACAACAGGACCACAAAGACGCCTATGAAGCGCAGCGTCAATGTGCCCAAAATCCAAGTCCAACTATCCCTGGTGATGGTCACCGTGACCGTCTCCTGGCCTTTGGAAATGCGAACAGAGTGCCATGGCAAAGCTCCCTGGTCTTCTATGTAAGTCTCGGCCTTCCAATCTCGAAACTTGATGTCTCGGCTGGCCTTGAAGTGAGACTTGTAAAATTCCAGGACCTGTTCATGGGAGAGGGCGTAACGGACTTGCACCTTATCGGTTGTCGAGATGGTCACCTCGCCTCCAGGCAAGAGAGGCACTCCCAGGAAGTCTTCTGACCAACATTGGCTACCTCCTAATGCCCAGATGACCAAGATAAGCAAGCCGCGCCTCATGAGACCGCCCCTTTCAGCTAAACATCGCTATGAACATGCCGGCCGCCGCGGCCGTGCCTATTACACCGGCCAAATTTGGCCCCATAGCATGCATCAAGAGGTAATTCTTCTTATCATACCTCTGCCCCATCATCTGAGAGACCCTTGCCGACATGGGCACTGCCGAGACTCCCGCAGAGCCGATGAGTGGGTTGATCTTCTCTTTGAGGAAAAGGTTCATGACCTTCACTGTGAGTATCCCGCCAGCTGTGCACACGGCGAAGTCCACGAGACCCAAGCCGAAGATTAGAAGCGGCTTCCAGCTAAGAAACTTTTCCGCATGCATGGTCGCCCCCACCGAGACCCCCAAGAAAATGGTCACGATGTTCATCAAGGCGTTCTGAGCCGTATCGGAAAGCCTCGACACCACACCGCTCTCCCTCATGAGGTTTCCAAGCATAAACATTCCCATAAGGGGCATCACTGCAGGGACCAAGATGGCGATGATCCCCGCGCCTATCAATGGAAAGAGTATTCGCTCCCTCTTAGAAACCGGCCTCAACTGCTTCATGCGGATGAGCCTCTCTTCGCGAGTGGTCAAAAGGCGCATAATGGGCGGCTGGATGAGCGGGACCATGGCCATATAGGAGTAAGCAGCTAAGGCGTTGGGACCAAGGAGTTGGGGGGCCAGATGCTGTGTGAGGTAAATCGTAGTAGGACCATCGGCCCCCCCAATGATGCCCACGGAAGCGGCTTCCTTCAGGGTGAAGCCTGCAAGCACCGTGCCGGTGAAGGTGACAAACACCCCGAGTTGCGCGCCTGCACCAATGAGAAGGGTCTTGGGATTGGCTATCAGAGGGCCGAAGTCGGTCATGGCTCCCAGGCCCAGGAAGATGACACACGGGATGATTTCCCATTCCAGCCCGTAGTGATAAAAAAATTGGATAAGGTGGGGCACACCTTCTTCGGTGTAACCCATCAGCGGGACCAGGGGAAAGTTTACCAAGAATATCCCAAACCCTATGGGCAGTAGCAGGAGTGGTTCGAACTTCTTCACAATGGCGAGATAGAGGAAAAAGAAGGCAATGGCCCACATGACAGGGTACTTCCAGCTCATGGCCCAGATGCCCGTTGTGTAAAACGTCCCCACCAAAAGATCCCACACCTCGTCAATCCTCATCCAAGTCCTACCTCCGCGTCTTCATAGAGCCAGCTCTCGTGACTGACGATGCGTCGTTAGATTTTAAAAAGTTTCTCTAATGCTCGCAAGCAGCGCCCCAAAGCGGTAGCAAAGGCCCATCCAGCTCACGGGTAAAACTGGATAGGGATCCTTCCGGTGGTTTATAGCGCTCAAGATCACCCAAAATGAAAAGAGTTGAAGGAGGACAGGCCTTGGAGGGGATCGGTGATCAAGGGATTGCCTTTGAGCCTCGGAAGGGATGGCACCCGCAGTTAACCCAAAAGAGGAGCAGACATATGAACCCGGGGCTAGAGGAGGTTGCCCATCTGGGGATGTGAGGAGGCGCCTTGAGAGCCCTCCCCTGTGCTGCCTGACTGAGGAAAAAGACGTTGAGCCTTCTGTGGCCTGGATGAAAGGACATTGGGTGGAATCGAGGCTATCTGCCGAAATGGTCGCGACTCGATCCGAGTGGATGGCCGAGCTTGGCTTCTTTGTGTTTACCGCTTGGAGTTCGAAAGTTTCCAAAAGTGCTTCTCATTTCTGAGGCCATGTAGGTCCCAATAGTTCGACCGGTGTGGTGGAAACCGGATATGGGGCTTTGCTTCGATTGGTAGAGGATCGAGAAGGAGCGAAAGATATGCCATGTGTCCTTGAAA
>JAPWUY010000171.1 GCA_028275295.1 Thermodesulfobacteriota bacterium
CACAGGAACATCCCCAAACTCAAAACAAGCTCCACGGTGAGATTGGGAAAGCCCTGTATGCCGCTCAATCCCTCTGTACCCCCCAAGATCTTTGTTGCCTCTATGATCCTCACTAGCATCAGCGGGATAACGAGGGTCACCATGGAGAAGTAAATCCCCCTGAGTCTCAAAACCGGGGCCAAGATGGCCGAGCATAGAACTCCTCCCAAAAGGCCGCTTGTCCATATGGTGCACCACCATGGAAGGCCCAACTTGTGATTGAGAGACCCCGCTATATAGGCCCCCACCCCGAAAAACAGGGCCTGCCCGAGGGAGACGAGGCCCGTGCACACCAAGAGATCCCAGCTCATTGCCAGGATTCCGAAAATGGCGGTTGTGACCAAGACCTTTTTCCAGTAAACGGGGAGGAACAATGCGAGAAAAAGGAGGGCCATGAGGGGCAGAACCCTGGGTGCCAAGAGGTAGGAGATCTCCTTCCACGAGCTCAGGGCGAAGATGTCCTCGGACCTCGCCTTTATGCCCCTATCGAGCCTCTCTTTTCTCAGCCTTTTCTCTTTATTGGGCATGGAAATTCTTGGGCCTCAGATGCGCTCCTCTAGCTCTTTCTGTTTTCCGAGCAATCCCGATGGCCTTGCAGCCAAGATCACCAAGATGGCGACGAGATTCACTATCATCATCCAGTGGGAACCCATGAACATGGATGCCATGGACTGGGCCATCCCCAGGATGAAGCTCGCGACCACCATTCCCACAGCACTTCCCAGTCCTCCCACTATGCACACTGCCAGTGCTTCCAAGAGCACGTCGTAACCAGCATCCACTGATATGGTCCCCAGGGGTAGAATCACCACAGCGGCCAACGCACAAAGGCCCCCACCCAGGCCCATGGCCAGCATTGCCACCTTGTCAGTGTCTATTCCCAGGCACAAGGCCGTGTATTCGTCCTGGGCCATGCCCCTGAATGCAAGCCCCACTGGACTGTACCTGGTGAAGACCCAGAGAAAGGCTGTGAGGAGGATACCGCACACTATTATGAACGCCCTCTGGAGGTCCAGGAAGAATGGTCCCACCTGTATGGAGCCATCCACCAATACTGGCAGGGTGTACTCGAACCCTATGAGCCCCATGAACCTGAACAGCTCCAAGGCCGCAAGTCCGATCCCGAAAGTCGCTATCACCTCTGAGATCACAAGTCCCCGGAGCCGCACCAGAACTAGCCGGTACATGATGGCGCCCGTGAGGCCCGTGAGGAAGACCATCATGGGGATCGAGAGGAAAAGGGGTGCCCCCAGTTTCTGGAACAACATCCACGTCCCATAGCCCGCGAAAACATACATGGCCCCGTAAGAGAAGTTGGCTATCCCGCTTATCCCGAATGTCAAGTTGAACCCCAGGGCCATGAGGGCGAGGGCAATGGAGTTCACGACGCCATAGAGAAGGGCACCCCATATCATTTCCCTTTCTACCCCCTAGCGGGTTTCACTTGGCCGGCTTTATCCAGTCGGGGAGTCTGACCTTGTCCTCGGCCACTGTCTCGGGGAAGACGACGGTCCTCTTTCCCCCTTCTCTCCACTGGACGACACACCCCAGGGCCGTCTCCGCTGGATCGTTGCCAAATATTGCTTGGTGGCCTTCATCGAAACGTATGCGGCCAATGGCGCCTGATCTGTCAGACTTTTTCAGGGCCTCCACTATGGCATCTGGATCCAGCTTTCCCGCCTTCTCTATTGCCTGGGCCAGCAAGAAGACCGAGTCATAAGATGGAGCGGGCCCGTGTCCCGATTGAACCTCCTTTCCCCATCTCTTGGAGTAGGATTGGTAGAATTCCACCGAGGCCGGCACCTTGGGGACAGGGATATTGCCTATCTCGAATATGGCATTGAGAGCCCCACCGATCTTGCCCTCGAACGCCTTCCAGGCCTCGGATCCAGCCATCGGGGATATGAAGCCTGCAAGGAGGGCGGGTATCTTCATGGTGTTCCACTGCTTCACCAGGATGCCGCTTTGGGGCATATCGAATATGGGCATGATCAACTGGGCCCCCGAGGTCCTCGCCTTTATGAGCCCGGCTGAGAAATCGGATGCGCCAGTGGGATATGCCTCTATGCCCAATATCTCCCATCCTGCCCCCTTGAGCACTTCAGCAACCTTCTCCGCAGTGCCCTTTGCCCAGAGGACATCCTGGTGCATGAGGAAGAGCTTCTTGAACCCGAATTCCTTTTCCAGGTGCTTCATCATGCCCACTAGGTATCCCACCAGGTACTTGGCATTGAGACATGTCCTGAAGATGTATTTGTACTTTTCCGGCTCGCTTTTGACCTTCTCCTCCGAGGCAGGGGTCATGGCTATTGTGCCAAGGAGGGGGACCCTGTGCTTGGACAACATGTCCATCCCCGCAAGGAGCGCCTCCGATCTGAAAGGGCCCACGACCATTGCCTGCACCTTCTTCTCGAGGATCAATTTTTCCATCCCCAAAAGGGCCTCTGGCACAGGGACACCAGGGGCCGCATCCCTTATGTCTATGGACTCCAATTGGATCTTCCTCTTGACACCCCCTACCTCTACCCCTCCCTTGGCGTTTATCTCCTCTACGGCCAATGTGGCCGCCTTGAGCCCCTCGTCTCCCTCAAGAAAGCCAAGGGAAGTGGCGACCCCTAAGACAATGGGCTCGGATTGGCAAAACCCCAAGTGTGGATAAAGGAAGATCGCCCCTAGAAACCCCAAAGCCGCAAGCACAAAACCCCTTCTTTTCATGGCCTTTCCCTCCTCATCCTGGATTCGACAAGGCCAACCCCCTTTTGGGGCTTTGGCCTGGAAATGAAGGATGGTCTCACACCTCTTTCTCAGGACCGGAAGCGAAACCTACCTCCTGAAGATAAAGCCCCCCTTTCTCACGGGCCACAAAGGGCTCGAAGTCACCACTTTCCAAGGACTGGCCCAATTTACTCAAAGAGCTCCTTGTGTGTCAAGGAGATTCGGGAAATCTTTTCGCCCAAGGGGGAGGCCTCAGAAGACTCCCCAAAGAGAGCTCCATGGAGCTTTCCTAGGGGACATCAGGGGGCAAATTTTTCGGTTGACCTGGGCCCTGGGAGTGACTATGGTAATCCTTGGCCTGGGGAAGTTTTCCAGGATCAAAGGACAAGAGGAGTGGACCTTTCATGGCTTCCAAGACCCCCCTTACCGAGGATCAGTTGGCCGAGATCACCAACATACTCCTAGAGAGAAAGAGGGCCATAGAGGAGGAGCTCAGGAGAAACCTGAGCAGGGTTTTAGAAGAGGGAGGCGAGGATACCACTGTTGTGAATGTGGAGGAGGGAGGGGAGTCGAGGGTGGATGTGGGGAAGGAGATGGACTTCCAGGTCATGAGCATGAGGACCCAGGAGCTGCGTCAGATCAACGAGGCCCTCCTGCGCATAGAGATGAGGGAGTATGGGCTCTGCGAGGAGTGCGGAAGCCCCATTCGATTCGAGAGACTCAGGGTGATGCCCTTCGCACAGCTTTGCAGGTCTTGCCAAGAGGAGCTGGAGAAGGAGGAGAAGGAAAGACAGCTGGCACTGAGACCAGCCCCAAAGGAGTGAGGGAGCCTTCAGGGAAGGTTCTCAGATTCCCGAGCCAGGAGAGAAAAGATGCCGCAGGCGGTCAAGGATAAAGGCCCAAAGCCAGCTCCTCCGAGTTGGCTTCAAGATTTCCTGCCAGGCGATGGTACGGGGAAGAAGAAGATCCCTCCCAAGACCCACTTCAGTTTGTGGTATTTCCTCATTGCCATATCATCTTTGATCCTCTTCCAAAACCTCTACATCGCCGGCCAGACGCAGACAATTCCCTACAGCCAGTTCAAAGCCCTTGTGGCCCAGGGGAGGGTCGAGCAAGTGGTCATAGAACCGGAGGTCATAACCGGCGTCCTGAAACCCGAAGGGACATCGGGGAAGGCAACCAGATTCAGGACCTTCAGGGTGGAGGACAAGGGTCTTGTCGAGGCGCTGGAACAGGGTGGGGTCACCTATTCCGGCACTTACGAGAACAAGTTCTTGAGTGGCTTGCTGTCCTGGGTCGCCCCCATGTTGGTATTCTTCCTCATATGGTTCTACCTGGTGAGGAAGATAGGGCCTGGCGGCGGGGTGATGTCCTTCGGAAAAAGCAGGGCCAGGATCTATGCGGAAGACGAGGTGAAGGTCACCTTCGATGACGTAGCGGGGATAGACGAGGCCAAGGCGGAACTCGAGGAGATAGTGGAATTCCTGAGAAACCCGGAAAAGTACAGGCAGCTGGGAGGAAGGATCCCGAAAGGTGTTCTTCTTGTTGGGCCTCCTGGCACTGGGAAGACCCTCCTCGCCAGGGCTGTCGCTGGAGAGGCCAAGGTTCCATTTTTCAGCATGAGCGGTTCCGAATTTGTGGAGATGTTCGTGGGGGTGGGTGCAGCTAGGGTGAGAGACATGTTCCGCCAAGCACAGGAGCACGCCCCATGTATAGTCTTCATCGACGAGCTGGATGCCCTTGGAAAGGCCCGGGGCCTGAGCCCCCTTGGGGGACACGACGAGAGGGAGCAGACATTGAACCAGCTCCTCGTGGAGATGGACGGCTTTGATCCTGCCAAGGGTGTCATAATAATGGCAGCCACCAACAGACCCGAGATACTGGATCCAGCCCTCCTCAGGCCCGGTCGATTCGACAGACAGGTTCTCATAGACAGGCCCGATATAAAGGGCAGGGAGGCCATCCTCAAGGTGCATGTCAAGGGCGTCAAGCTCGCGAAGAACGTGAATCTCCATGAGATCGCCGCACGCACCCCTGGTTTTGTGGGGGCAGACCTGGCCAACCTGGTCAATGAGGCAGCTCTCAGGGCCGCCCGCAAGGGCAAGAAGGCTGTGGACATGGAGGACTTCGACGAGGCCATAGACAGGATAATAGGCGGCCTCGAGAAGAAGAACAGGGTCATGAATCAGAGGGAGAAGGAGATTGTCGCTTATCACGAGGCAGGGCATGCCCTTGTGGCAGAGGCGGTCCCCAATGCGGATCCTGTGAGAAAGATCTCCATAATCCCCCGAGGGATAGCCGCTCTCGGCTACACCCAGCAGTTGCCAACAGAAGACCGTTATCTCATGACAAAATCCGAATTGGAGGACAGAATAGCCGTGCTTCTCGGAGGGAGAGTGGCCGAGGAGATAGTCTTTCAAGATGTGTCTACGGGTGCGCAGAATGACCTACAGAGGGCCACGGACCTGGCCCGTTCCATGATCACGGAATACGGTATGAGCGAGAGGCTGGGGCCAGTCACCTTCCAGAAGGAGAGGAGGTCCATCTTC
>JAPWUY010000172.1 GCA_028275295.1 Thermodesulfobacteriota bacterium
GAGTTTCTTCGTTGTGTCGCAGTGGCCGGGGTGTTCCTCTTTCATGCCTGGAGCGCTATGCCCGAGATCGCGCAGTCAGACCAATTTGGTTACCTACTGGCCAAGGTTTCTTCTTTGGGGCACCTCGGCGTTGTGATCTTCAACATTGTCACGGGCTTGGTGCTTTCTCTTCCTCACCTTGGGCCAAAGAAGGCCGATGTGCCAAATTACCTGGCTTTCCTACGAAGGAGGTTCCTCAGGATCCTGCCCCATTATTGGATCGCCCTTGTCTTCTGGAGCCTGCTCCTCCTGGGTTCGTCTTCTCGCCCTTACGGTCTGTCCGTCCCATTTCTCGCACACCTCTTTCTCGTTCACACTCTTTCGCCCGCCACCTTTTTCTCCATTGTGCCAGCGTACTGGTGGCTTGGCCTCCTAGCGCAGTTCTATGTGATCTTCCCTCTTTTTTTGCGACTGTTTCAGAGGTGGGCTGCGACGAGGTGTCTCGTCGTCATAAGTTTGGTCTGCTGGGGCACCTGGTTCACCATCCGACAGTTGTCCCTCCGCGAGCCAGGAGGGTTGCTGGCTCAGCTGGATTACCTCCTTTACTTCAACATCCCATGGAGGCTTCCTGAATTCGCAGCCGGCATGTGGCTCGCCTCGGCATGGTCCGACCTCGGGGAGCTCGCTGGAGCTGAGAGGGACAGCCCCGCCTTGAGATCGCGTTTCTCAGGAAGGTTCCTCATCCTCTGGGCCCTCATCCTAGCGGTTGTGGGTTTCTGGGTGCCGCGGGGCGAACTTCCCCTTTACCACCCCTACCTCTCAGCCTGGTGCCTCCTTCTCGTGATAGCGGTTCTGAGATCCCGTGTTGCAGCGACTTTGGGAAGCCGCTCGTGGATCAGAGGGCTGGGGAAGACCTCCTACAGCATCTACTTGCTCCATCAGCCGGTTTTGACTTACGGAACCATGGCTTTCGGGATATTGGGCCTCACGATACAGTTTTGGCCCTTGGTCTTGGTCTCAATGGCTATTGTCACAGTTGCCCTCTCTTTGGGCCTGGATCTCTTGGTGAAGATGGCCTGGGGCCGAGGTTGATGGCAGGGACAAGTGGTATCTTGGCCCTCAAAGGCGGGCTCGGAATGGCCTTACGGGAATTCCCGGGTCTCGCTGCTACTCCGTACCTCGCAGCCCAGCTTCGCCTTTTACGAGGCCTAGGATGCCAGATGGTTTCTGAGTAGGAGCTGGGGAGCATCTTCCTCTGGGGATTTTCCGGGGCATATTGACACGGAGAGACGATCACCCGTATAATCCCGGCAATTTGAAAGGAAAAAAAACGCCTTCATTGGGGAAGGCAAAATTCCAAATAGATGGAGCGAGGAGGTGGACTATGCCGCTGGATCCGACGAAGTACCCTGACTGGCAGATTGCGGAGGAAGCAGAGAAGCACATGAAGCCAATTGTGCAGATTGCGGAGGAGCTCGGCATCACCAAGGACGAGCTTCTACCCCACGGGCACTACATAGCCAAGGTGGACTATCAGAGGGTGCTCAATAGGCTGAAGGACAGGCCCGATGGCAAATTCATAGACGTGACGGCCATAACGCCAACTCCCCTCGGTGAAGGCAAATCCACGACAACCATCGGACTCCTTCAGGGGCTGGGCAAAAGGGGAAAGAAAGTCACTGCAGCCATCAGGCAGCCCTCTGGGGGGCCTACAATGAACATCAAAGGGTCCGCTGCTGGAGGCGGGCTCTCCCAGGTGATTCCCCTCACGGAGTTCTCCCTTGGCCTCACGGGCGACATAAATGCCGTGACCAACGCCCACAACCTGGCCATGGTCGCCCTCACAGCTAGGATGCAACATGAGGCCAACTACACAGACGAGCAGCTGGCCCAGAGGGGCCTCAAGAGGCTGGATATAGATCCCAAGAATGTGGAAATGGGATGGGTGATAGATTTCTGCGCCCAGGCTCTGAGGAACATCATAATAGGCCTCGGAGGAAAGATGGACGGGGTGATGATGCAGTCCAAGTTCGGGATTTCGGTCTCCTCCGAGGTGATGGCCATCCTGGCCATTTTCACGGATTTGGCTGACTTCAGGAAGCGCATGGGCCAGATAGTTGTTGCCTATGACAAGAGGGGCAACCCCATCACCACTGAGGATCTGGAAGTGGCAGGTGCCATGACGGCGTGGATGAGGGAGGCCTTGAATCCCAATCTTCTCCAGTCCCTGGAAGGGCAGGGGGTCTTCGTTCACGCAGGGCCCTTCGCCAACATAGCTGTTGGGCAATCATCGGTGGTTGCGGACAAGATAGCCCTCAAGCTCGCAGACTATCACATTACCGAGTCGGGCTTCGGTGCTGACATTGGTTTCGAGAAATTCTGGAATGTCAAGTGCCGGTATTCGGGGAACATCCCCAATGTGGCAGTGATAACCGCCACAATCAGGGCCCTCAAGAGCCATGGGGTGAGCGCTGGTGCTCCCCTCGTGATCCCAGGGAAGCCAATACCCAAGGAGCTCTTCGAGGAAAACCTCAAGTGGCTGGAAGCTGGCATGGCCAATGTGATTCACCACATAAACACGGTGAAGAAGGCTGGAATCAACCCGGTCGTGTGCATCAATGTCTTCCACACGGACACCCAGGAAGAGATAAAGCTCACCAAGAAGATGTGCGAGGAAGCGGGCGCCAGGGTTGCTGTTTCGAGACATTGGCAGTACGGTGGCGAGGGAGCTTTGGAGCTTGCGGATGCTGTCCTCGATGCCTGCGAGGACAAGGTCCAGTTCAAGTTCCTGTACGACCTGGACACTCCCCTCAGAAAACGCATCGAGCTCATAGCCAAAGAGGTCTACGGTGCGGATGGGGTGAGCTATTCACCAGAGGCTGCGGCCAAGGCAGAGAAGTTCGAGAAAGATCCCAAATTCAAGGAGTTTGCCACCATGATGGTGAAGACCCACCTGTCCCTCTCCCACGATCCGAACCTCAAGGGAGTCCCCAAGGGATGGACCCTCCACATAAGGGACTTCCTCACCTACGGAGGGGCGAGGTTCATATGCCCTGTGGCAGGAAACATAAGCCTCATGCCAGGGACGAGCTCCGACCCAGCCTTCAGGAGAGTGGACGTGGATGTGGAGACAGGAAGGGTCAGGGGGCTCTTCTGAGAATAGAATATGGGGAGGGGGCCTCGGGCCCCCTCTTTTGTTTGTGGTGTGAGCAACTAGTTACTTCTCTCTCCCCCTGGGAAGGGTGACCTCCAGTATCACCTCTCCAGGCTCAGGGCCTGACTCCACCCTAACCAATGCCCCGTGGCGGAAAAGGATGTTTCTGGCCACTGGAAGCTCCAGAAGCGCCTGATCTGGCGACTCCTGGGCTAGAAAAGGATAGAAGTAATGCTCCAGGTCGTCTGCTGCCAGATGAGGGGCTTTGTAGGTCAGTCTGATTGTCACCCTGGTATCCTCCTCTCGTATCCTGAAGCGCAGGGGGGTCCCCCTCTCCATGCGGAAGAGAGTGTGGCGGATGAGTATCTCCAGGGCCTTACCGAAGCTCTTGGGATCCAGGTCCACTGGAGGAAGCCCATCTTGGATCTCCCAGGAGATATCGGAGCCCCGATGCTGAAATTCTGGCCTCAAGTCCTCCAGAATATCCTTGGCTAGAGATGCTAGATCCCTCGGCTCGGGTTCCACATCCACTGGCTGTATGTAGGCCAAGATCATCTCGAGCATGGCCTCTAGCCGCTCGACATCCCGCAACATGGCGTTTGCCAGAGGAAGGCATGGGTTCGCGGGATCCAAGGTCTTGATGAGCCTCCTGCAAAGGCCACCTATGGAGGTGAGGGGATTTCTCAGTTCGTGAGCTAGCCTGGAGGAGATCTCCGCCAGGGTTTTGAGCTCCTCGGCCTGGAGGCTCATTTCCTGGAGCCTCCTCTGGAGGGTCATGTCCAGAAGTATTCCCTCCACGAGCACCTTCCGGCCCTCTTCCTCCACAATCCTATTGGCCTGCTCTCTGACGAAAAGACTCCTTCCATCTGGCAGGATCACCCTGTATTCGGCCTCCCAACCCTTTTCCATCTCCATAGCCTCGCGAAAAGAGGCCAGGAGTTTCTCCCTCTCCTCGGAAGCCACGAAGGAATCCCACCCATCTGGTCTTTGGAGAAGCTCCTCTGCTTGAACTCCCAGCATGGTGTTGCAAAAAGAGCTCACGAAGATGAGCTTGCGCTCCGGGGTCATCTGATAGACGACCAGGGGAAGCCTCTCCAACAACTTTCTGTACCTCTCCTCAGAGGCCCGAAGCTCTCTGGTTCTCCTCTCGACCTCCTTCTCCAGGTTCCTGGCATAGTCCTTGGTCCTCTCCCTCGATGCTTCGAGATACCCCACCATGCTATTGAGTGCCCTGGCCAACCTCCCCAATTCGCTCCGGCCCCTGAAGCCGATCTGGATCCTCTCACCCGATGCCACCCTCTGAGCCAGTTCCACCATCTGCCTGATGGGACCCAGAAATCCCCGGACTACAACCCAGATCACCAGAGCAGAGGCCACAAGTCCGATGAGCTCCATGAGGAGCATCTTCCTCAGGTTGTCCATGAGGTAAACGGTTACTGGCTCCCTCGACACCCTGATGCTCACGATAGCGGAAGCCTCATCCAGTGGCCCTTGGACAGGTGCCAGTATCTCCGAGACCTCTTTGTCCTCGGGAAGAGGGACTCTGAGCAGGGGCGAGGGTCCTTTGAGGATCGCCTTCGCCTCTCTCTCGTCCATGGGAGGGGGATTTGCCAAGGAGGTCGCCATGACTCGGGGCCCATCCAGGAGACCATAGATGGTGATCTCGCAACGGTGTTCCTCCTTCAACCTTTGGAGGAACTCTGCACCTACGGATACTCCCACCTCCAGGGAGCCCAGAATGGCTCCACCCTCCTTGACCGGCACAACACCCCTCATGGAGAATCCGGAAATCCCCCACCAGGGGCCTCCAGTTGGCACTCCCTCCCGCAGGACATGAAGTACATCTGGCCTCGTCTCCCGGAGGGAATCACCGTAAACCCTCGGGATATGCACCCTGAGAAAGGAGACCCCAGGCGGCAAATGAAGGTGAATCTGCGTCACGTTCCATTTCCTTTTGAGCTCCTTGTAGATGGGCCTCAGGTGCCCGAGGAGGGCCTTTCTGTCCTTTGCTCTGAGGGCCTCCCTCACATGGGGGTCGAGAGAAAGGGCCGTTGCCAGAGCGAGAGCCTGGTCCTTTTTGGCCTCCATCATGCTCTCGAAGCTCTTGAGGATGCCGAGCAAAAGAGCCTTTTCATGCTCCTGGGCGAGTCTTCTATGGCTGAAAT
>JAPWUY010000173.1 GCA_028275295.1 Thermodesulfobacteriota bacterium
ACTGGAGAGCTAGGTGACAGTTTGGCCCTCGAGGGGATTTTCCCAGTGAGCCATCTTCTCGTGGACTTCTTCTCCACCCTTCCCAAGGCGATGCTCGAGCTCAAGACCAAGTCATGCGAGGTGCAGGGACTCCTGGATCTCGAACACAGGTGCCATACGGTCATCTCCTTCTCTCTCAGTCCTGGGGAGATTGCATCCAAAGCCGAGGCCGGAGCCCCTCCTCCTTTGGAGCGGCTGAGGGCTGGAGCCCTGTGTCAGGAGAAAGGATACCCCGTGGGGATCCATCTGGACCCCATCGTGATTTTCGAGGGGTGGGAGGAGGCATACAGGGACCTTCTGGAGAGGACCTTCCAACTTTTGGATCCGGAGAGGGTCCTCTGGGTGAGCATGGGGGCACTGAGGTATCCGGCTGAGATGCATGGCCAGATGGTAGAGGCGAGGCTGGGGCTGGAGGAGATGGTCCCCGGGTTGGATGGAAAGATGAGGTATCTCAGGCCCATCAGGACGAGAATGTTCAAGATTCTGGGCCGATGGATAAGGGAGCTTTCCCGAGGAAAACCCTTATTGTACCTGTGCATGGAAAGCGAGGATGTCTGGAAGGATTCTCTGGGCTTCGCTCCAGAAGGAATGGTCCATCTCGCCAGGATGTTCCAAGAGCGAATAAAGGAGTTCTGGAAAAGGGAAGGGTTAGGGAATTGGTGAGGTCCAAATGAAGCCTCGGGTTACCCTTCGAGGCGGCCAGAAGGAGAGTCGGGGAGGACGAGATGGAATTTGTGGATTTGAGAAGCGATACGGTTACAAAGCCCACAGCAGCCATGAGGAAGGCAATGGCGGAGGCAGAGGTGGGCGACGATGTGTTCGAGGAAGATCCCACCGTCAACCTTCTCCAGGAAAGGGTGGCAGAGCTTTTGGGCAAGGAGGCATCCCTTTTCGTGCCCTCTGGCACCATGGCCAATCAGATCTCCATAAGGACTCACACCGTTCCGGGAGACGAGGTGATAATCGAGGCGGATTCCCACCCGGTCCTTTCCGAGGTCGCAGCTGCGGCCGCCCTCTCCGGGGTGCAGTTCAGAACGATCCACGGGAGGAGGGGGATTCTCACAGCCGAGCAGGTTGCAGAGGCTGTGAGGATCCCGGATATTCACAGGCCTGTCTCGAGGCTCGTTTGTCTCGAAAACACTCACAATTTTGGGGGAGGGACCATATATCCCCTGGAGGAGATCTGGAGAATAAGGGAGGTGGCCGACAGATTCGGTCTAGCGATGCATCTCGATGGAGCGAGGCTTCTCAATGCCTGTGTGGCCACTGGTATCCCTCCTAGCGAGTACGCCAGGCCTTTCGATTCCGTATCCCTCTGCCTTTCCAAGGGGCTTGGGGCGCCTGTTGGCTCCATGATTGCTGGGAGTAAGGAGTTCATAGCCAGGGCGAGAAAGAACAGGAAGATGTTCGGGGGAGGAATGAGGCAGGTGGGGATCCTCGCAGCAGCCGGGCTCTATGCCCTCGAGCATCATGTGGAAAGGCTCGCCGAGGACCATTTCCACGCGCGGCTTCTGGCAGAGGCCCTGGCTGAGCTTCCAGGCATCCGCCTGGATCCTAGGGAGGTAGAGACCAACATCGTGATCATCGATATCTCCCCCTCCGGAATGGACCCGAGAGAGGCCCAAAAGAGACTCAGGGAACTCGGTGTCCTGGTTCTCCCTTTCGGGAAAGGAAGGTTGAGGGCAGTCACTCACCTGGATGTGGATAGAGAAGGGATCCAAAGGGCCATCCACGCCTTCAGGAGGGTATTCTGCTGACCCAGGGGCCACTGGGATCCGAGAGGGGCTTGGACGATTCCTCGGAGATCCTTTGTGAGGCCCCCACCCTCGGGGTTTGCGCCCGAAAGATCAGATCTCGAATCCCTGGGCGGCAAGGCACTCGAGGATGAATCTTCTAGTCTCCTCCCTCGATGGGAAGATTCCGTAGTGGCCCTCGCAAAGGATGTCAGGCTCCAGGGCCAGAAGTTTCTTCATGGAGGAGGCCCACTCTTGGAGATCAGAGCCGAACTCCGGGAGAAAAGGGCCGTGTATGTCCTGGCCAAAGAGGATCCTCCCCTCTGCCTTTTCCCATAGAAGGGAGATGGACCCAGGTGTGTGGCCCGGTGTATGGAGACAGAGGAGCGAAGTCCCTCCCACCTGGATCTCCTCCTCGCTCCCCACGATCACCATATCCACCTTCAGCTCCGGAAGCCTCACGCCGTACCAGGACGAGGCTGTCCTCACCGGATCGCCCCTCTCTATGGCCTGGAGATCTCCCCTGTGGCAGACAATTTTTGCCCCTGTCCTCTGGGCTATGGATTTTGCCCCACCAATGTGATCCACATGGCAGTGAGTCAGGATGATCTTGCTCAGGGGCTTGCCTCCAAGGCCGACCATCTCCAAGTTCTCCAATATCTTCCCCGCGCTCCTTCCCGCTCCAGTGTCCACCAACACGACTTCCCTTTCTCCATCTATGGCGTACACGAGACAATCCTGGGGATGAGTGAGCTCAGGCCCCCCTACCAAGAAAACCCCTGGAAACACTTCCTGCGGTCTTGACCCTAGCACGGATCTGTCCTCCTTCATCGAGAAGTCTCCTCCGGTCCCGGCCTTTTTCGGCGCTCAAGCAAAAGGCCCCCTTTCCAAAACGGAAAAGAGCCTTCCTCTTCAAGGAATCTTACTCCCCCAGGGACCGAATCTCCACAGGGGCTCCTCGGTGGGACAAATTCTGCCCCTTGCAATGATCCCTTTCCTCGGTTAAAAGTCAGAGCATGGAGAGGGTGTCCGCAATAGGTTTCGATCTCTTCAACACCTTGGTCACAGTGGACCCCGGGTCTTTAGCCCAGGCTCTCGAGGTCCTCATAGGTTCTCTTGAGAGAAGGGGCCTCCGTGTCCCATCGGACCCTTTCAAGGAAGCTTATAGGAGACATGCCCTTCGGTTTCTCGAGGAGACGAGAAATACAGGGAAGGAGACCCACAATCGTTTTTGGGTGGCTGCTGCCCTTGGTGAGTTTGGCCACCTTGTGAGTCCCGAGGATGAAAGGGTAAAGGCTGCAGTAGAGGATTACTTCGAGGCATTCTCTGGAAGGTGCAAGCTCCTTCCGGGCACCTTGGAGACCTTGGACAGGCTCCGAAAAGAATATCCTTTGGGCCTACTTACCAATTTCACCCACGCCCCTGCAGCGAGAAGGATAATAGAGGAGACGGGCCTAGCCCCCCTCTTCAGGGTCATACTCATCTCCGGAGAGGTGGGCTATCGGAAACCATACCCCTTGGTGTTCGAGATGCTCGCTCAGGGCCTGGGGGTGAGAAAGGAAGAGCTCATTTACGTGGGGGATGACCCTGGCCCTGATATCCATGGGGCCATCCAGGCAGGCTTGAGGCCCATATGGACGCTCTATGCCGAGAGACTCGGGGCTCGCCACGTCGCGGACCTCATATACCGGGACATCCCTCCCCCGGACGGCAGGGTTCCGAGGATCTCCTCCTGGGACGACTTGATGGCCCTCCTTGCCAATGAACGTGGGGCAGTGGAATCATGAACCGTGGGATCTTGGTAGGGTGTTGCGGCTTTGCACTGGCGAGGGCCAAGTATTTCAGGACCTTCAAGGTGGTGGAGATACAGCAGAGCTTCTACGAGATGCCCAAGACAGACACTGCTCGGAGATGGAGAGGGGAGGCGCCCAAGGACTTCACCTTCACCGTGAAGGCGTGGCAACTCATAACCCACGAGCCCACAAGTCCCACTTACAGGAGACTCAGGACCCGGTTGGATTCGAGCTCCCTCGGAAATTGTGGGTCCTTCAAGCCCACAGAGGAGGTCTTCTGGGCATGGGAGAGGACTCTGGAGTTCGCCTCAGCCCTCGAAGCTCGAGTAGTGGTCTTTCAATGCCCCTCGAGCTTCAGGCCCACCCCCACGAACCTGGAAAACATGAGGAACTTTTTCACCACGATCCCCAGAGAGGGTCTTTTGTTCGCGTGGGAGCCTAGGGGCCAGTGGCCCGATGAGCTTGTTGGGTCCCTTTGCAGGGAGCTGGATCTCATTCACTGTGTGGATCCTTTCAAGGGGCTTCCGGCCCACGGCAATATCAACTACTTCCGCCTCCACGGGGTAACTGGATATGCGTATTCCTTCACGGATGAGGATCTCGAGCGCCTTCTCGCCTGGTGTCAGGGCAAGGAGAGCTATGTCCTCTTCAACAACATCTCCATGGGGGAGGATGCCCTCAGATTCATGGCCATTGCCCACGGGGACATCCCCAAGCAGGCCAAACTCTTGTAAAATGGTTCTCGGAAATTTTGGCTGGGAGAAGACCAAAAGGAGGTGGACAGATGGCCAAGGGGAAGGTGCGCTGGTTGGGTCACGCATTCGTCGAATTCACAACATCTGAAGGGAAGGTGGTCCTCTTCGACCCATGGACCAAGGAGGACGGCAACCCGGGGACTGAAATGACCCTCGATGACATCGAGAAGGCCGATCTAGTCCTCGTGAGCCACGATCACTTCGATCACGTGGCTTCGGCAGTCAAGATCTGTCAGAAGACAGGCGCCTTTCTCGGCGGACCGGTCCAGACCGTGAAGAGGTTGATCTCTGAAGGATTCGACGAACAGAAGGTGGTGAACTTTGGCTTCGGGTACATGGTGGGAGGGGGGGTCAAGTTCGACTGGATCCAGGTTGTCTCCACACCAGCCATGCACTCCTCGGACACGGCATGTGCCATAGGGACCATAGTCCGAACCCCTGATGGGACGACCCTTTACCACGCAGGCGACACGAGCATCTTTGGGGACATGGAGCTCTGGGGAAAGCTCTATCCCTTGGATCTCGCCTTGGTCCCCATAGGAGGGGTATTCACAATGGACGCGTATCAGGCAGCCGAGGCCGTGAGACTCCTCAATCCCAAGATGGCAATTCCCATCCATTACGCCTCATTTCCCATCATAGCGAAGTCAGCAGATGAGTTCCTCGCCCTCTGCAAGGAGAAGGCACCCCATGTTAGGGCCTTGGCCCCAAAGGTGGGAGAGAGCGTGGCCCTATGAGGAGGTGACCCGTGGAGGGGAATGTGGCTCCATCAGCCGCTTCCCCTCTTCTTTCCAGCCCTCATTCTCGCCACATCCTCTGCATGGCCGTATATGTGGAGGCCCTTGGATGTGGCTATGATCTCTCCATCCTCGACCCCGATCTCCGCTGCCATGTACTCCTTGAGGAGCTGGATGCCAGCGAGATTCAGGGGAAATCCGCCCCAGAG
>JAPWUY010000174.1 GCA_028275295.1 Thermodesulfobacteriota bacterium
CAACGCCTCTTTTCCTCGGCTCGCCCGTCTGGCGGGAGGGGCGGGCTCCGCACGCCCGCGGGAAAGGTATTGGCTCCACCCGGGCATATCCCCCCTAGGCTACCGGGCCATCCTTAACGGATGTGGTGGGAATGAGATGTCTCGGTCTATGTGCAGCCTCGCAACGCGGACGCACGGAGTGCGTCCCTCCGAGAAAACCGCCTTTCGCGTCATCTGGGGGCTCTGCCCGCCAGGCGACCGGCCTTGGGCCTGGCCTCCCCCCGGAAGGGCGGGCTCCGCACGCCCGCTCGGACGGAATTGGCCTCGCCGGGGCATGCCCCATTTGGCCACCAGGCGTTCGTTTCCCCCCGATGATTATGTTGCGCCTCGGCATGAGTAAAGCCTTGCCGCGCGGGCGCGGAGACCGCGCCCCTCCGAGAAAATCGCCCTCCGCATCGGCCCCGGGTTTTCCCCGTGAGGCCATCCTAGCTTGGATAGCCCCCGCGGAGGGGCGGGCTCCGCACGCCCGGAAGCGAAGCCATCACGCCAACCGCAACATTGCCACGTTTTGGCCATGGCCCCTTCGCCGACCCGCGGGTGAGGATGAGATGCCCTGGTTTGCTCCCGGCCCGTATTTTCGGACGCGCAGAGTGCATCCCTCCGAGAAAACCGGCCTCCGCCTTGTCTCCGGGTTTTCCACGCAAGGCGACCCACTTTGCGCTTGGCACCCCCCGGAGGGGCGGGCTCCGCACGCCCCCGAGGCCTCAGAAGTGAGCTCTCCCAGCCCTCGGTCAAGCCAAACGAGATCCTCAAACGAAATGCCCTTGACTTTCAAAGCCGTTTCTGTTTTGCTCCCAGTTGAATCCAGTGGGAGTCCGAGAATCGTCCGGAACTAGGGGGGTTCGGCGAGTATTCGGGAGTTTGGAGGAGAGGTGGGTAGGGAACTTTCATGGGCTTTTTGCGGACTGATCATCCTCATGGCTTTCACTCTATTTTCCTGTACCACACCCCGTAGCCCTGGCAGAACAGAGGAAGACGAGCTCATCGTGGCTGAGGTGATGGCCCGACTCAGATCCGAGCCTTCCTTGCGGCAGGCGGACATAGTGGTCGAGTCGGAGCAAGGGGTCGTGACCCTGAGGGGTATTGTGGATGACATCATAGATAGGAATCTCGCCGAATCCATCGCCATGAGGGTGGAGGGAGTGAAATCCGTGAGAAATTGGCTCGAGGTGAGAAAGAGGGCACCCTCCATCTTTTTCAGGAGAAGATGAAAACCCTAGGACCGGATGATCCTCCTAGGCCTATACATGTGTATTTGGAGGTCCGAGCTCCCAACTCCCCAGTGCTCTTGGGGAGATCCTGAGTCGAGGAGGATCTAAAACCGAGAATAAAAACCCTTTTCGCGGGAAAGGTCTCTGGAATTATGTCATTGTGAGGGCCCCCTTTTCCCCCTGATCCCGAGTTCTCAGTTTCAGAGGGATCCCCTAAGTCCTATTGCGTCTGCGACCTCCCTCATTCCCTCTATGACCTCTTCGGTTAGGGCCCAAACATCCATACCCAACATCTGGGCCCCTTTCTCGATCACCTCCCTGTTTACACCTGCGGCGAATGCCTTGTCCTTCCATTTCTTCTTCACGGACCTCACTTCCAAGTCTAGAACGCTTCTGGAGGGCCTGACCAAGGCAACCGCGGTTATCAGGCCTGTGAGCTCATCCACTGCATACAGGATCTTTTCCATCACCTCCTTGGGCTCCACATCCGAACAAAGTCCCCATCCATGAGAGACAATGGCCCTTATATACTCCTCTGGCCAGCCCCTTTCCCTTAGGATCTCGGGGGTCTTGCGACAATGCTCTTGGGGATATTTCTCGTAGTCGAGATCATGGACCAGGCCTATGATCCCCCACTTTTCCTCGTCTTCGCCCCTCTTTCTTGCCATGTATCTTAGGACCCCCTCGACACAGAGGGCGTGTTTGATGAGACTCTCATTGGTGTTGTACTCTAGAAGGAGCTTCCAAGCCTCGTCTCTCGTCGGAATGTGTGTCTCTCCCAAAGCTCACCTCCTCAGGATTTCTCCCTTCTAGCTCTCTCTTTCAACTCCGTTTTGGTTGCCTCCTCTCTAGGTCCAGGGCCATCTAAACCCTCCTCCTTTCCCATCTCCACTTCCTCTTCCAACTCCAACTCGAGGGTGTCCTCTTCCGGAGATACCTCCAACTCCTCCTTGGGTGCATAAACCTCCACCGTCTGCCCTGTCTTCACTACGGACACCTTTCCCAGAGTGACTTGGGAGGTCCCTTCAGCGACTCCTTCCTTGGTCTGTAACCTCAAGAGGCCGTATGCCAGGTCCCTCCAGACACTTATGCCGTGGGCCTCGTAGAGTTTCACCCAGAGCTTGGGCTTGCCTTTGGCCACCCAGAGCTCGTCGGGGAATCTCCTGAGGGCAGCCTCAGCGCTATCGAAGAAGTATTCATCTGGCATCTTTCGCCTAAACCCTCTCTTCCGAAGGTTCGTCCCTCATGGAGAGATCCCGAACAAAGAAGCCGCCCTGTCCAGCTCCTCTTCCTTCACGTGAACTATGAAGAGAGACTTCTCAGCGCCGCTCAGGACAGAGCCATAGACGTAATCTATGTTTATCCCGGCCTTGGCGAACACCTCCGCTGTCTCACCAAGGCTGCCGGGCCTGTTGTCCAATGTTATGACCAAAACAGGTGTTGTCTCCACGGGATAGCCCGCTTTCTGGAGGACCTCCACCGCTTGGTCCGTCTGGTCTCTTTCCACAACAAAGCGGATCACGGAGTAGTCCTCCGAATCCCTCATTATGGACCCATAGCTCGCAGCAGGAGCTATTCGTCTCCCCGTGAGCTCTCTAGACTTGAGAAGCCCCCTCACATAATCCTCGGCGTTTTGTATGCTCATGCCGAGAATGTTTATCCCATGCTCCTTGAGCACTTTGCATAAGGCGGCAAGCTGGCCGGGGGCGTTTTTCAAAAAAGCAACTATCTGAGTTTCCTTATACATTTCCCATCCCTCCTCGCCACGAGAAACCGTCTTCTGATGATATCCAAAAAAGGATCCCATGGAAAGTCACCTATTCCCAAAAGGAAGAGGGCTCCTGATCTAGGCCGCTTCTTGGGTCATTCCCTAAGGCCATTTGCCTGGAGAGTTTGGAGGTGGCAAAATGACCTCCTGGAGGAGGTTATGGAACCCTTGAAGAGGGAGACCTGAGATGGAGATTCGGAATCTCATTTCGGAGAAAGCGCACCGAATATTCCAAGCGAGAAGAGCCCTTCACAGAATCCCTGAGAAATCCTTCGAAGAGGAGAAGACCTCAGGGTTCCTCGCTAGGGCCCTCGAGGAACTGGGACTCGGTGTGAAGACGAAAGTCGGGGGAACAGGTGTTGTGGGGACCTTGGTGGGGAAGGGCTCTGGTCCCACCGTGATGTTAAGAGCAGACATGGATGCTCTCCCAATTCAGGAAGAGACAGGGCTTCCTTACTCATCCGAGCATCCTGGCATGATGCATGCCTGCGGCCACGATGCCAATATGGCTATGGTTCTAGGGGCCGCAATGGTCCTCTCCCCCATGAGGAAAGACCTAAGGGGATGTGTAAAGTTCGTATTCCAGCCAGCCGAGGAGATTGCTTCCGGAGCCATGGAAATGATCAGGGAAGGAGTGCTCGAAGACCCCAAGGTGGATTACGCCCTAGGAGCCCATCTGTGGCCGGGGATTCCAGAGGGCACAGTGGGTCTGAGGCCCGGGCCCTTGATGGCCGCGATGGACCGTTTCGACATAGAGATCATTGGCCGAGGCGGCCACGGGGCAATGCCACATCTTTGCGTCGATGCCTTGGATGTCGGTGTTCAGGTCGTAAATGCCCTTCAGAGGATAGTGAGCAGGCAGATGAATCCCATAGACCCGGCAGTGGTGACAGTGGGAAGCTTTCAGGCTGGAAGCGCCTTCAACATTATAGCTGAGAGGGCGGTCCTTAGCGGTACCACGAGGACCTTTCGAAGGGATGTCTGGGAGGGCTGGGAGGAGCGGATAAGAGGGATCGTGGAGGGGGTGTGCTCGTCTATGGGAGCAGGGTACAAACTCTCTTACAGCCGCGGATGCCCTCCACTAGTGAACGACCCGGGGGTCACAAAAAGGCTTTCCAAAATTGCAGCCGAAGTTGTAGGGGACTCGAGGGTAGTGGAGCCGGATCCCACCATGACCGGAGAGGACATGGCGTGGTATCTGGAGAGAGTGCCAGGATGCTATTTCTTCCTCGGGGTAGGAAAGGAGGGATCCGCGCCTCTGCACAACTCCAGGTTTCAGTTCGAGGAATACGTTTTGCTCTCAGGGGTCGAGGTATTTTGCAGGGCGGTCTTGGACTTGACCCAGTCCGAGGCATGACCGCGCCTTTCTCGAGAGTCCTCGGATTCTCGTGGCTTGTCCAGGAGGGCACCTCCCTTGAGCTCGGCTGGCTAGCGGAGGGGCGGACTCCGCACCTCCGCCAACGACACTTCGCCTCCACCGGGGGATCGCCCGATTGGGCCGCCAGGCGTTCGTTTCCCCTTCGACCACGATGGCATACCGGGCATGCGTTTGGCTCATCTGTGCGGACGCGCAGACCCCATCACTCCGAGAAAACCGCCCTTCGCATCGTTTCCAGGTCTTCCCCGCAAGGCCATCTTGCCTTGGATGGTTCTCCCCGCGGAGGGGCGGGCTCCGCACGCCCGCAAGGATGGCACAAGCTTGACCGAGGCATGTCTCCATTAGGCCCACGGCTGCCGCCTACTTGTCGGTGATCATGCCACACCCGGGCTTGCACCCGGCCTTGCTATGCGGACGCGGAGACCGCGTCCCTCAGAGAAAATCACTTCTCGCGTCATTTCCGGGCGTTCCCCGCTAGGCGACCCACGCTGCCCCTTGCCTCTCGCTCAACTTCCAAGGGTGTCCCTCTCGGACAGGCCGATAAAATTTTCCCTTACATCTGATTACTGCATTGCTTTCCAACCCATGTGGGCCAACAGCCGCTCCGAAAGAATACTCCTCTCCCTCGCCCTGGCCCCCGTGTGTGTGTAAAATCTTGGGATCAAAGGATCTCTAGTATCCATCACGTGGAGAAAAGGGGCGAGACATGAAAGGCGCATTCAGAAATTCGCTCATAATGGCTTTGGCAGCAATCGTCATGGGCTGCCAAGAAAAGCCAGCCCACACGCCGCAGGGTCCAAGGGCTAAAGTTCCTGAGATC
>JAPWUY010000175.1 GCA_028275295.1 Thermodesulfobacteriota bacterium
GAGCCAGGGCCGGGTTCATGCTGCGGGCCCTCTTTGGGAAGACCAAGTGAAAACCCTCGATGACCGGAGATTTTCTCTTTCATCTTGGGGTGGTATCATCCTTCATTCCCGAAAAAGAGACGTCGAAGGGGCCCGAAGGGGGCTTGGGGAACTGAGTTTCCCGCTGGGAGCTCAAGCCTCCCAGCCGAATCGGCTCTGCAAGGAGAGTATTTTGGCACGCCACGACCAACGTCTCGAAAACAGTATCTCTACCCCCTAGCGTGGCAAATCCGAGCCATTTTCCGGATTGCTCAGCCAGTCCCTTTGCACTTTCGATACGATCGTCTCCTCCTCTTTTTCCATGGAATTCCTTTCCCTTTCGTCCCCTTCGTGATCTCTTCCCAGAAGATGGAGTATTCCGTGAACAAGGAGCTCGAGGAATCTCTCCCTGAAATCCATCCCAGCTTCCTCAGCCTCTCTGAGGCAGGTATCCCCGCATATGACCACATCCCCCAAAAGATTCGGGGTGAGATATCCGCCCTCCCCTTCCACCTGAGAGAAGGCCATCACGTTTGTGGTCCAAGGCCTTCCGAGATACTGTCCATTGAGGCGAGCCATCTCATCGTCTCCCACAACTGAAATGGAAACCTGAGCTTCCTCCAAGTTCATTGCTCGGAGAACTCTGCGGGTGATCTCCTCGACCCACTCCTCCGTTATGGGAGAGGGGTCCCATCTGATCTCCACCCAGATCTCCATCACCTGCCTTCCCGCTGGGCCTTTTCCGCCCTCTCGTAAGCCAAGATTATCTCCTGGACCAGTGGGTGACGAACCACATCTTTCTCAGTAAAGTAGATGAATTTTATGCCTTCTATGCCCTTGAGAATCTGGGCTATCTCCACGAGACCGGATCGGGTTCCAGGCGGAAGATCTATCTGGGTTATGTCCCCGGTTATCACTGCCTTGGAGCCGAAGCCCAGCCTCGTGAGAAACATCTTCATTTGCTCGGATGTGGTGTTCTGGGCTTCATCCAGGATGACGAAGGAGTCGTTGAGCGTCCTTCCCCTCATGAAGGCAAGGGGAGCTACCTCCACTTCTCCCTTCTGCATCATGGCGGCTGCTCGATCGAAATCCATCATATCGTGGAGGGCGTCGTAAAGGGGTCTCAGATAAGGATTGACCTTCTCGGCCAGATCCCCAGGGAGGAAACCCAGCTTCTCTCCGGCCTCAACTGCAGGCCTTGTCAGCACGATTCTGTTCACCTCTTTCTTCAGGAGAAAGGAGACAGCCATGGCCATTGCCAGGTAAGTTTTGCCCGTGCCCGCAGGGCCTATGCCCACGACCATGTCATGGGTCCTGATAGCATCTATGTAAGCCTTCTGGTTGGGACTTTTGGGGGTTATCACCTTGTTCTTCGCTGAGACAAAGATGGTATCCAGGAATATCTCCTCCAGGCTCACGTTGCGGTCCTGAGCCAGGATCCTAGCAGCGTAGCTCACATCGGTCTCGTAAATGGGTCTTCCTTTCTCCAAGATCTTGTAAAGTTGCCTCAAGAGATCCTCTGCCAGGGCTACATCCGGGGCCTCACCCTGGACCCTGAGGACGTTACCCCTGCTATTTATCTTCACATCGAGAAGCTTCGATATTATCCGGAGGTGTTCATTGTTTCTCCCGAAAAGAGCGCTTGCCAACTGGTTGTTGGGAAACTCCAACTGGATCTCCTTGTGCATTTGCCTACCTGATTGCCCTCCCCAATGTGAATACAGGCAGATACATGGCAAAGAGTATCCCTCCCACGAGACCTCCCAGCACCAGGATCATGGCTGGCTCGAGGAGAGCCACGAAGCTCTTGACCGATGCATCCACCTGTTGATCGTAGAACTCAGCGGCCTTGGTCAGCATGGAATGAAGTCTTCCCGTCTCCTCCCCTGTGGCGATCATGGATATGAGCATTCTCGGGAAAAAACGCGTCTCCTCGAAGGCCCTTGCTATGGGTACTCCCTCTTCCACGGCCTTTCTGGCACCTGAAAGGGCTTCCCTAGCCACCCTGTGGTCTGTGGCCTCTATGGTGAGATCCAGGGCCTCCAGAAATGGGATGCCGCTTCCCACGAGCACACCCAGGGTCCGGCATGTCCTCGCTAGAGTGGTACGAAAGAGTATCTCGCCGATCACCGGGACCTTGAGGAGGAGCTTGTCCTTCAAGTACCTTCCTCTCTCGCTCCTCAGGAGAATCCACCCGAGAGCCCCCAAGATTGCAACCCCAACGAGGACCTCCAAGGCCCACTCCCTTATGATCTGGCTCAGATCCATGAGAAGCAATGTCGGGCCTGGGATCTTGGCCTTGAACTTTTCATAGACCTTGGAAAATGCCGGGATGAGCCATACCATGAGGACCACGACCACTAAGGTGGAGAATCCCAGAAGGAACAAGGGATAACTCAGAGCCGAACGAACCTTTCTCCTGAGCTCCTCGGTCCTCTCCAAATATTGAGCTAGGTGCCTCAGGGTCTCGGGCAGCTTTCCGCTCATCTCCCCTGCCTTGGCGAGCCCGACGAAGAGTTTCCCGAATACTGGGTGAGAGGCCAAGGCCTGGGACAATGAACTTCCAGCCTCCAGTCTGAGGCACATATCGAAAAGAATTCGCCTCAACTTGAGATTTTCCATCTCCTGAGCCAGGACCTGGAGGGCCCTCAGAAGGGGAAGGCCGGCATCCACCATAGCGCTGAGCTGAGTTGCAACCAGAGCGAGATCCTGTGATCTTATCCCCGGCTCCACGAACCTGAGGGCCAGGTCAGTGGATTCCTTTGACTTTGCTGGCTCCTTTCTCTCCAAGGAAAGGATCACTCTCCCTTGCCTGTGGAGGAGCTCTATTAGGGCTTCCTCGCTTTCCGCCTCGAGCCAGCCCCTCGATTCTTTTCCGTCAGGATCTCGCACCCGGTAGGCAAAGCTAGGCATGGATAGCTGCTTTTCCCCTCAATCCTCTTCTATGCAGACCCTCAAGACCTCCGAGAAAGTGGTTATGCCCGCCAAGACCTTCTTCACTGCACATTGCTTGAGGGTGACCATGCCCTGCTCCACGGCCATTCGGTGAATGGTCTCGGGCAGCGCTCCCTGGAGGATGAGGTCCTTGATGCGCTGGTTCACCTCCAGGATCTCGAATATTCCCGTCCTTCCAAAGTATCCTGTGCCCTTACACTTGGGACAACCTCTTCCTCGATAAAAGATTATCTCCCTGTCCCTTGGATCCAGTCCCAGGCCAGCGAGCATGTCTGGCGTCGGCTCAACTGGCTCCTTGCACTCGGGGCATATCTTTCTCACAAGTCTCTGGGCCACGGACATGGTGAGAGCAGAACAGACTAGGAAGGGCTCGATCCCCATATTGAGGAGCCTCACTATGGTTCCAACGGCATCGTTGGTGTGGAGGGTGCTGAAGACGAGGTGACCAGTGAGGGCTGCCCTCACGGCCATCTCAGCTGTCTCGTAGTCCCTTATCTCGCCGACCATTATGACATCTGGATCCTGCCTGAGTATTGCCCTTAGCCCCACTGCAAAAGTGAGTCCTATGGCCGGATTGGCCTGCATCTGATAAACGCCCTTGAGCTGGTACTCAACGGGATCTTCCACGGTCACTACGTTTTTCTCGGACGATGCGATCTGGCTCAAAGCAGCGTAAAGCGTAGTTGTCTTCCCACTCCCCGTAGGACCTGTGAGGAGTATCAGACCATAAGGTCTGTGAATGTATTTTCTGAAGATGGCTATGTTGTCGTCATCGAAGCCCAAGTCCTCGAGGCTCAAGGACAAGGGCCCTTTTCGCAGGAGGCGTATGACGATCTTCTCTCCGTGGGATGTGGGGAGGGTGGAAACTCTGAGATCTACCTCCCTGAAGTCCAATTTTATGGTGAACCTGCCATCCTGTGGCATGCGCCTTTCAGCTATGTCCATATCCGCCAGGATCTTTATCCTGGATATGACGGCGTTTTGGAGGGATCTCGGAGGCGATATGACGTGGTGGAGGATGCCGTCTATCCTGTATCTTATGTCCAGTCTGTCCTCCCTCGGCTCTATGTGGATATCGCTCGCCCTCTCCTTTATGGCATTGGTTATTATGTAGTCGACGAGCCGGACAACGGGGGCCTCTTCCACCTCAGCCTTGATCTTCTCGAGGTCCAGCTTCTCCTCCTCCTTTCTCTGGACCTCTATCTGGGACTCGAGAATCTCCTTGAGGAGCTCCTGGCTGAGACCTGGCCCCCCTTCCTCTTCCGGCCTCCTGTAATAACGATCTATGGCCTCCTGGATTTCCCTCTCTGAGGCGAGGTGGGGCTTTATGTAGAGACCCGTCGCCACACGCAAGTCATCCAGGGCTGGAATGTCGAAGGGATCCACCATGGCCAAGTGCAGGACATGGTCCTTGAGAGCTATGGGTACCGCCTTGTATCTCGAAGCCAGTGGTTCGGGAAGCTTGCTCAAGAGCTCAGGGGGTACTGTTCCAATAGGGGGTATCACGGCCCTAGGGACTCCGAGCTGCTTAGCCAGAACCTCCAAAAGCTCCTCCTCGCCTATGGCCTTCATCTCCACGAGTATTTGACCCAGCTTCCCTCCCCTCTGTTGTTGACGCCTCAGGGCTTCCTGGAGCTGAGCTTCCGTTATCAGCCCCTTTTCCACAAGGAGGCTCCCAATGCGCGTCTGGCCCACTGTGAAAAAACCTTGGGATTCGCCGGGGCTCATGCTCCTTCCTCCCTCAGAATCCTGGGCGTTATGAAGATGAGGAGCTCCTTGGAATCCTCGCTCTTGAAATCGCTCCTGAAAAGCCAACTCAGCACAGGCAAGTCCTTCAAAAATGGGACTCCTCTCTCCCTCTTCCTCCTCTCCTGCCTTATGATTCCGCCGAGGACCATCGTGTCACCGTCTCTGATCAGGGCTCGGGTTTGGGCTTCCTGCCTCGCAATTATCGGGAATACCGAGCCTTCGGATACCACCACATCTCCTGTCCTGGCGTCATTGTTTATGGAGACCTCGACCGAAAGACGGTCCTCTCCTATGACATGGGGTCGAACTTTCAATTGAAGCTTGGCCTCCTTGAACTGGACATCGGGAACCTCGTTGTACTGCCTCCTCAGCACGTAAGGGATGTCCTCCCCCCTCTTTATCACGGCCTCTTGGTTGTCCATGGTCACGATCTTGGGCCTCGAGAGCACGTGGGCCCTCCCCGCCCTCTCGAGGGCTGTTAGCTGGATAT
>JAPWUY010000176.1 GCA_028275295.1 Thermodesulfobacteriota bacterium
GAAGCGTAGGCTGGGAGTCCAAGGCGGAGGGACTTCGATGGGTAATATCGAGGTGGTCGGGGCGGACTTTTTGATTTTGGGTGGTGGAGCTGCTGGTTGCATGGCAGCCATCCGGGCAGCCGAGCTGGCCCCATCCATGAGGGTTGTCCTCGTGGAAAAGGCCGAGATCTCCAGATCCGGGGCAGCGGGGCGAGGCATGGACGCCCTCAACAACGTTGTGATCCCAGGGGTGGGCAGCGTGGATGAGTACCTGGAGGCCGTGGAGATTGTGGCTGATGGGGTCCTGGAGCCCACCATAAGCAGGGTAATAGCGGAGAGATCCTTCAGCCTGCTTCAGAGACTGGAGGCTTGGGGGTGTGAATTCCCCAGGGACTCCCATGGGCGCTACATGGTGGGCTCCTTTCACCCCAAAGGCAGATTTCTGGTGGAGATGAGGGGGGATCTCAAGAAGATCCTAGCCAGGAGAGTTGCTAGCACACAAGCCAAGGTGTACAAGAGACACGTGGCCTTAACCCTCCTCCGGGAAGGAGACCATGTGGCAGGGGCTATAGCACTGGATTTGAAAAAGGGATCCCTACGGGCCTTTACAGCGCCTGCAGTGCTCTTGGCCATGGGTGGAGCTGCCCGCATTGGGCTTCCCAACACGGGTTATTTGCACGGCACCTTCGATTGCCCGTGGTGCAACGGAGAGGCATGGAGGATGGGATTCCAGGCGGGGGCCGAGCTCACTGGATTCGAATATACGGCCACTTCCCCTATGACCAGAGACTTCAATGGGCCAGGGTTGTCCACCTTCATCAGGCATGGAGCCTGGCTTGTCAACGGGCTGGGGGAACGCTTCATGGAGCGATACGACCCTGTCCGAATGGAGAGGGCCCCTGCAGGTGTCAGGGCGCAGGCCATTTGGGAGGAGCTTCGTTCCGGGAGGGGGCCCGTGGCATTTTCCTGCACCCACCTGCCTGAGAAGACCATTCGCCTCATAGAAGAGGGAATTTTCGAGACCGAGCGGCCAACCATGAGGGACTACTTCGCTAGAAAGGGCCTCGACCTGAGACGAGATCCGGTGGAAGTCGTCATGAGCGAGGTTTACCTTTGCGGTGGCCACGGGCTTGCGGGATTCGTGGCTGACGCCTTCGGGGAAACTAGGGTCAGAGGACTTTACGCAGCAGGGGACTGTCTGGCAAACCCATACGGTTTCCTGGTAGGGGCAATGGTGATGGGTGAAGTGGTCGCAGAGAGAGTGGCATCCCGGAGGGAGCTTAGGCCATGGAGGCCAGAGCTGGGAGAAAGCCTGGCCTGCATGGAAGAGACTTTAGCCCGCCACAAGAGGGGAGCTCTGGGGGCCACGGTAAAGGAGTTCGAGTACAAGTTCAGGAGACTGGTGAACGAGTACGTGGCTCCGCCCAAGTCGGGGGCGAAGTTGGCCAGGTTTCTAAGGGAGACGGAGAGCATGGTCCAGGATCAGGAGGATCTCCCGGCCAGGGATCCCCACGAGATCATGAAGGTGATGGAGGCAAAGGCGGGCCTCTTCTGTGCCCGCATGGCGGCGCTTGCGTCCTTGTACAGGACGGAAAGCCGCTTCGGACTATACCATTACAGGGTGGATTTTCCCCAAAGGGATGACCTGGAGTGGAAGACGAGGGTGATTCTCTCCCCAGGGCCTGGAGGACCGGTAGCGAGAAAGGAGAGGCCGTGAACCTGCGCATTGACGAGGAACTTTGCTTGCGATGCGGGGCGTGTGTGGAGCACTGTCCCGGGGATGTGCTGGAGCAGGATCAGGATGGCCGGCCTTTCGAGAAATACCCGGATGACTGCTGGTATTGCGGAGTGTGCCAGGCAGAATGCCCGGCAGGCTGCATAGAGCTCCTCTTCCCCTATCTCATCCGCTGAAGGAATCGGATCCCCAGGTCATCCCCCGGATGCCTCCCCCCGAATCACTCCCAACAATGGGGAGCTATCCGCCGCTTTTCACCCCAGTCTGGCCCTCCACGACCGAGAGACCTTCCCTACGACCATGGATGGACCATGAGAACGAGGAAGATGTGGGCTTTCGGGACCCGGAGAGCGCCTTTCTTCATCTCCCTTGACATGCCTTCTCACGGGGGGTAAAAAGTAAATCGTGAAAAATGACGAGCTCTTGTGCTATAGCCCACTGCCACCTTGGCCAAAGGTGGTTTTTTTGTGGTGAGGAGGACAGCCGGAATGAACAAACTGAGACTGGGCATACCCAAGGGAAGCCTTCAGGAGTCCACCATAGAACTCTTCAAGAGGGCTGGCTGGAACATAAGACTGCCAGACCGCAGTTATTTTCCCAGCATAGACGATGATGAGATCTCCTGCTATCTCATAAGGGCTCAGGAGATCTCGAGATACGTGGAAACAGCTGTCCTGGATCTCGGCCTTACTGGAAAGGACTGGATCTTGGAGAACAATTCCGACGTTCTCGTCTTGGAGGAGCTAGTGTATTCCAAGACGAGCAGGAGGCCCGCCCGATGGGTGCTCGCGGTCCCAGAGGATTCACCCGTCAAGAGACTGGAAGACCTAGACGGGAAGAGGGTGGCCACGGAGCTCGTCAACTTCACGAGGAGGATTTTCGCGAGCAGAGGTGTGAGGGTGGAGGTGGAGTTCAGTTGGGGGGCTACAGAGGCGAAGGTTTTGGAGGGGCTTGCCGATGCGGTTGTGGAGGTGACCGAGACAGGAACGACCCTGAGGGCCAACGGTCTCAGGATAGTCGAGGAACTCCTCACAACAGTCCCTCAGCTCATAGCTAACAAAGAGGCATGGGATGATCCTTGGAAGAGGCGAAAGATGGAGCAGATTCGCCTTCTCCTGAGAGGGGCACTTGATGCGTACAAGAAGGTGGGACTCAAGATGAACGTGTCAGAGGAGGACATCCCCAATGTGGTGGCCGTCTTGCCGAGCCTCAAAGCCCCTACCATCTCCAAACTTTACGGACAGGATTGGTTCGCCATAGAGACTGTGGTCGATGCCGATGTGGTGAGGGAACTCATCCCGAAACTCCAGGAGGCAGGGGCACAAGGGATAATAGAATACTCCCTGAACAAGGTGATTTGAGAACCGCCTCGATCGAAAGGAGGCAGGAAGGGCGAATGATAACTCTCGCGCGACACTCGCTCCCAAAAGGACCTCCACTGTGGGATCATCTTCCCGAGAGAAGAAGGCCCCTTGACAAATGAACGAGGCCAATAACGAGAGACCGAATCCTCTCCTCCTCAAGGCAAAACAGGCAAGATACTTCGATGAGCTCGTTGATTTGTTCGACCAGGAGCAGCCTCCTCAGATCCAGGCCAACCTCCGAGAGATCGTTGCCTCAGCTGGGATAAAACCAGGAGACTCGGTGCTTGATGTGGGAGCTGGTGTGGGGGTTTTGGTCCCTTTTATCGAGAAATATGGCCCAGCTCGAATAGTGGCTTGCGAGATCTCCCCCAGAATGCTCGAGAGACTGAGGGAAAAGTATCCCCGCGTAGAGGCTCATCTGGCGGATATAGGCGAACTGGATCTCCCTGACAGCTCCATCGATGTGATATTCATGAACGCCGTTTTTCCCAATCTCGCTGAAAAACAGAAGGTCATGGCCAATTGCTCGAGAATGTTGGCCCCCAATGGGAGGATCGTCATAAGTCATCCAGAGGGAAGGCCCTTTGTGGAGAGGCTCAGGGAGGTCGTTCCCTTTCCCCTCGATCCCCTCCCCACATTTCCCAAGCTCAGAAGACTAGCAAAGGGGCTACCCCTGGTATTGACCCTTTATCAAGACAGATCCGATCTGTACCTTGCAGTCCTTGACAAGGCCCCCCTAGATCCCCGAAGACCCATTGGAAAGAGATGAACAGGTTGACAAAGCTCACGGAAAGGGCTCTGGAGAGAAAGGCACGAAAGGCCATAAGTCTTCTCGCCCTAGCTCTCACCTTCTTGCCCACGGTTCTGGCTCAAGGGAACGCTCCCCCTAGGGCCCTCATAGTGGATTGGGAGATGAACCCACCTGTAGTGCTTTCATCCCTCATGGATAGGCTGAAAAAGGCGGGGTTTAAGCCCCTCTACCGCGAGTTTTATCCGCGCATAACTGGTGCGGATTTGGAGGACTCATCCGTATTGATACTCCTTTCAGGAGGAGCTCCTGGAAGCCCTAGCTACGGCATGAATCCTGGGGATGTGCCCCCCATAGTGGAGTTTGTGCGAAAAGGTGGGACACTGGTTTTGGGGGTAGCGCCTGGAAGCCCTTTGGACGACCACGGGGATCGGGAGCGCTACCTTTTCAACCTGGTCCTCAACAGGCTCAAGGTCCCCATGAGGATCTCGGATGACTGGATAGTCGATGAGGAAAATTCATTCCCTGCTCCCCTCTGGAAGTCTCCATGGGTGATGCCCATTCCCGGAAGCCCAGAGACGGATGGAGTGAGAGGCCCTCTTCCCTTCGATAGGTCCCCTTCCCTCGAGGTCGGCGAGGGGGTCAAGGCCCTTGTGAGCTCGCACTACTCATCTCATCCTCACCACGATCCCCACTCCAGAGGCCCCAGAGTCCTTGCTGCTGAGGCCAGGTGCTTTGGAGGAAAGGTCCTGGTGCTGAGCCGCTATGTGCTGACATATGGAGGTGGGAGCTCCAAGGAACCAGCATCTCCCTTGATCCCCCTTCCTGAGGAGAAAGAGCTGGAGAAGTTTCTCGATGCCCTCGTCCTTTGGCTCAAGAGGTCGGATCATTTGGAAGCCCTTCTTGGGGAGCCTTTCCCCCCACCGCGCAGGCCCCCCTTTGAGATGAAGGAAGGGCCCTTGAGGGAGGCCCCCCCTCCCCTTCTGAGGGAAGTGAGCGGGTGGGAACCCCCTCCACCCAGGAAAGGAGGGGTTTTGTCTCCTTCCCACGCATGGATCCTGGAACAAGGGATACGTTCTGGTTGGGCTCACATGGATAAAGAGGATGGGGAGCTTGCCAGGCTAGCGAGGGGGATGATCTCATCCG
This sequence comes from Thermodesulfobacteriota bacterium, assembly GCA_028275295.1. GTDB lineage: Bacteria > Desulfobacterota > Desulfocorpusculales > Desulfocorpusculum > Desulfocorpusculum > JAPWUY01. Next base: position 4,973 of record JAPWUY010000176.1, read on the forward strand.
GGATGAACGTTTTCTGGGGTGTGGGGCATCCCCAGGTCTTGATGGGGGTATGGGGCTCTGAGAGGGAAAGGATGCGACTTCTCTCCTCGTGGGAGAGGCTCGACTTCCTTCTCAGGTTCACGGGTGTGAGGTGGCTTTTGGGAGTCAACTTTCCAGGGGGGCCATCCACAAGAGACCTTCCCTCGTACGCTGTGGGAGCCAATGGAGAAT
>JAPWUY010000177.1 GCA_028275295.1 Thermodesulfobacteriota bacterium
GCTGAAAAGCTCCTCACATCACCTCGACATCCCTATACTTGGGCCCTCGTCCGCTCTTACCCATCCATGAAGGCCACAAGGGACCTTGCGGGAATGAGGGGGGATACCCTCCAGCGGGTCGTCCACCAACACGGGCGCGAAGACCCGTCCGCTTACTTACACGCTCACGACCAGGCCGATGGCCTCCCATGTGGCCCATCCCACGCTCCGGAAGAGGGATGTCTCTTCTGGCCCCGCTGTACACAAGCCCTGGCAGCCTGCAGGAAGAAAAACGTGGAGCTCACAATGGAGGGGCCCTTTGGGGTCAGGTGTCTTCGAGGTGGGGTTATAGACCTATTACTCCTGAAGAAGGTCTCCAAAAGCTACGGGCGGATCCAGGCTCTTCGTCCAACGGATCTCGCGATTCGGGCCGGGGAAGTTTTGTGTCTGGTCGGGGAGACGGGTTCGGGCAAAAGCACCCTCGCAATGATAGCGGCTGGGGTCCTGACGCCGGACAGCGGCGTCAGAATATTCGATGGAGAGGACATGGACGAGACCCTGAAGAGGGATAGCATGGTCCTCGCTCGGCAGGTGGGGATCGTATATCAGGATCCGGCCTCCTCAGTGAGTCAGCGATTTACCGTGGAGGAAATAGTCTCAGAGCCCATGAGAATCCGTAAACATCTCTCCAGCTCGGAGATAAGAAGACGAGTGAAGGAGCTGCTCGAGAAAGTCCATTTGCCCTCAGATGAGGGATTCATGGCCCTTTATCCCCACGAGCTGAGCCAGGGAACCATCCAGCGGATCTGTCTCGCAAGGGCTCTTGCCCTAAGGCCCAAGCTCCTTGTGGCTGACGAACCCACAAGCGCGCTGGATCCAAGTGCCCAGGCCAAGGTGATAAGGCTCCTCATGGAGCTCCAGATAGAGGAAGGGCTCACACTTCTCTTTGTCACCCATGACATAGGCCTTGCCAGGAAGATAAGCGATAGGCTCGCCGTCATGTTGGGAGGCAGGATCGTGGAGCTCGGGCCCACGGCAAGAATCTTGGCCCGTCCCCTTCACCCTTACACCCGAATGCTGATCCGAAGGGCCGAAGGTGATGTCCACGAGGGGCCATCGGGCCAGGGACCCGCAAGCCCACAGGGGTGTGCCTTCGCTCCTCGTTGCAGGTGGGCAGACGAGCGCTGCCGCTCGGAGCCGCCCCCCAACCTGCACCTGGAGGATCAGGAGCGCACGGTTCGCTGTTTCAGGTTCACAGAGGAGGGAAGAGAGACTCGAAGGTGGCAGAACCCTCTGGGGGTAAGCGACGAATCCAGGGATGAGTCATGATCAATTGTCGGGAGCCGCCCGGGGTTCTTGCGAGATGCACGGACCTTCCCATGGGTCTTCAAGGGTCATGGGGGGTAAGTTGTGAAGGGCACTGCCGGTCGCAAGTTGCCGGTTGTCCTTGGTCCGTAACGACACAATATGGATAACTTACAGCCAAAAGCCCTTTGGCGAACAAGAATCTTTCACGGAGGATGAAGATGAAGAGAAAGTTGAATCTGCTAGTGGCGCTCGCAGCGGTACCACTGTTTCTTCTTGTCACTCATGACGGCTGGGCACAGGGCTGGACTGCCAAGGCGCAAGAGGCCCTGGTCAAGGCCATGGCCGAGATGGCACTTTCACCGGGGGATCCTAGGCTTTTGGCGCTGACAAACGCTGGATTCGGCCAGATAGGTAGCCAGAGCACTGAGGCCTTCTGGGACATAGCGGGGAAGGAAACTGGGTGTAGTCCGGGGGCGCGTTCGCTGCTGCCCGTCCACACATCGGTTCAGGAGCCACTTTGGTGCGCCCTTTACAGGAAGGACACTGGGAAGATGGTATTTTTCAAGTGGACAGGGGATGGATTCGGACAGCAAGTGATCGATGCGAGCCCCGAAAAGATCCTCTCGCCTGAGGGGTGGAAGGCAGCGTCTGCAGGCTTGATTGGCAAGAATCTCTTCTCCGTGGTGAGTATAAGCCTCACCTGGGCCATAAACCCGCCCTGGACTCTCTTGCTCGCTTCCACATTCCACGACCACCTCTGCCCCGGCCTCAACGCCGGCTACATCTTCGCTGAATACCTGATGGACCGTCTCCCCCTTGGTCCAGGGGAACAGTATGTGACGGTGACAGCACCGGGCAAGTGCCCGGCCGATGCCCTGCAAGTCCTATTCAACACGACCGGGGGAAAGGGGGGAGGTTACGTCATGGCCATAGGGAACGATCTTTTAGCCAATTACTCGAAAGGTGCAGTCCAGCCGTCCATCGTGGCCATGAAGGTTAACCGTAAGTCGGATGCATGTGAAGGGATGGTGCTTGGATTCGACTGGGACAAAGTCATGGCCGACACCGGGATCAAACGGGAACATCTCTTCTCCAAGGAGGGGCCTAGCGATCCTTGGTTTTGGATCTCCAGGGTGAAGGCCTCGGCAGAGCTAGCCAAGATGCCCAGGGAAAGGCTCCTGGGATATGCTGTGGAACTGAAGCGCTTCTCTGGCAAGGCCGGCCTTGCCGATAAGGTGGCAAGCGGCGATCCGTACGCCGTGGTCTGGAATCAATGACGGATGCGTGACAGGAAGCCCCGGCCGGGCCGGTTGCGGCGGCAAGGCCGGGGGCTTCGTCGTCTAACCCTTGGGAAAGGAGAAAGGGAAGATGGGCAAGACACTCTTGGATGGAGCTCGGATCCAACAGGTGATAGATTTTCATGGGCATTCTTGCCCCGGTCTCGCCATAGGCATCCGGGCCGCGGAGATTGGACTGCGAGAGATAGGTCGAGCCTCAACGGACGAAGAGGTGGTGGCAATCGTGGAGACGGACATGTGCGGGGTCGATGCCATTCAGGTGCTAATGGGGTGTACCTTCGGAAAGGGAAATCTGGTCCACTTAGATTATGGGAAAAACGCCTTCAGCTTCTACCGGCGTTCGGATGGCAAGGGGATACGTGTGGTGACAAGACCCCACGTCTTCAATCAGCCAGAAGACCAGATAGTGCGACTGCGCAAGAAGATGGTCCTCGAGGGGCTGACCTCGGAGGAGAAGGAAAGGCTAAGGGCACTCTTGCAGGCCAAAGTCCAGGAGATAATGGATGCGGACCTCGAGGACCTCTTCGAGGTGAGGCCAGCCCCTGGCCCTATCCCGGCCAAGGCGTTGATCCTCGATGGGCTGGTGTGCGATGAGTGTGGAGAGAGGACTATGGAGACGCGCATAAGGAGGTTCATGGGCCAGAACCTCTGTCCTCCCTGCTTCGAGAAGAAGATGCGCGGGTGAGGGGTATTCTTTGAGTAACCCATAAGGAACCATTCGGGCCTATGGGGTTGACAGTCGCGGTGAATTCTGATACAAGACATTTCTCAATGAGGCGGTGGTGAGAGCCGAAGTCCAGCTAGTGACCTGAGACCAGCAGCTCGAGGCGGGTTTGGTTTTTCCGCCTTTTGCGGCAAATTCAAGCGGCGGCGGAGGTAGTCGTGATACAGCTCGATTACACCCTCCTCATCCAGATGGCCAACTTCCTCGTCCTTCTCCTCATCCTCAACAAGTTCCTCTACAAGCCAATCCTGAATCTCCTGGACGAGAGAAGAAGACGTTTGGAGGATTCGGAAAAGCTAGTCTCGGACCTCAAGGAGAAGACCTCCCGCCAATGGGAGCAGTACGAGGCGGAACTGCAGCGGGCCAGGATCTCGGCTTTGGCAGAGAGGGAGAAGCTGAAGGCAGAGGGATCGGAGGCAGAGAGGAAGCTTCTGGAGGAGGCCAGGGACCAGGCCTCCAAGCTCATGCACGAGGCCAGGAGGAGACTCGATGAGGAGTCGCAGAAGGCCAGAGAGGTATTGAAGGCTCAGGCACAGACCTTGGGACTGGAGATGGCGGAGAAGATCCTGGGGAGGCAGTTGAAATGAGGAAGAAGGCAGGGAATTGTCTCTGTTTTGCTGCGATCACCACTTTGGTGCCGACCCTGGCCTTGGCAACAGGAGGGGAGATGGAATTGGAGAGCCCCTTTACCTTGTTGATGAGGCTCGTGAACTTCCTGCTTCTTGCCGCTCTCCTCTATTATTTTCTCAGGAAGCCCATCAAGAATTTCCTGGTCCAGAGGCAACAGGGGGTGAGGGAGGCCCTCGAGGAGGCACAGAGGGCAGCCAAGGAGGCCGAGGCTCGTTACAAGGAGATGGAGAAGAAGCTGGCTCAGGCACACAAGGAGATGGAAGAGCTCAAGAACATGATCATAGAGCAGGGAAAACAGGAGAAGGAGAGGATCCTGGCTAGGGCACACAAGGAAGCCGAGAGAATAATAAAGCAAGCAGAGCTGGCAGCCGAGCAGGAGCTCAAGAAGGCTTACTCCTCCATCAGGCTAGAGGCAGTGGAGATGGCTGCAGCGATCGCAGAGGCCATCCTCAAGGATAAGATAGATTCCAAGGACCACAAGAGGCTCATAGAGCAATATGTGGAGAATGTGGGGAAGATGACCTCATGAGCGGGATCGTCGCGAGAAGGTACGCCAAGGCACTAATTCAGATAGGTCAGGAAGACGGCCTCTACGAGAAGTATGGAGAGGAGCTCAAAAGCGTGAATGACCTCATGGAGGCGAGCGCAGAATTCAAGAGCGTGATGCTCAACCCCATTTACGACAAGGAGCTCAAGAAGAACCTCCTCAGGACCGTGAGTCAGAAGCTCGGTCTGTCGCCTGTGGTGACGAACTTCCTCCTCCTCCTGGTGGACAAAAGGAGAATAGCCCATTTCCCCGCGATTGTGCGCTCCTATGAGGAGCTCGCAGACGAGGTTGCAGGTCGCATAAGGGCCCAGGTCACATCCGCAGTGGTCTTGGACGAGCAGACCCTAAATGTTCTGAGAGCAAAGCTCGAGGCAATGACTGGAAAAAAGGTGATAATGAGCGTTGTGGAAGACAAAGGGCTCATCGGGGGCATAGTTACCAAAATTGGCGACACGATTTACGATGGCAGTGTCCGGACGCAACTTGCGAGCCTGAAAGAAATTCTCATGAAGGGGTGATCCATGGCAGTCCAGATCAAAGCAGAGGAGATAAGCGAGATCATCCGATCACAGATCCGAGAGTACGACAAGAAAATCGAGATGAGCGAAACTGGGGTGGTGCTCTCTGTGGGCGATGGCATTGCCAGGGCCTATGGCCTGGAGAATGTCATGTCCATGGAGCTCGTGGAGTT
>JAPWUY010000178.1 GCA_028275295.1 Thermodesulfobacteriota bacterium
GAAGATCGATAAGAGGATAGAGGAGATCAGAGAGCTCTTTGCAAGAGTAGCAGATGTGGAGGAGGAAAGACCCGTCCAGGAAGGGGACTTGGTGTTGTGCAAGATGAGGACCCTCGTTGATGGTGAGCCACTGGGTCCTAAAGAGGGTGAGGAAAGGCTTCTGGAGATAAAGGAGGGGGAGGAAGACGAGAGGCTTCACAAGTCATTGATCGGGAAAAGACCCGGAGAGACTCTCGAGATCCCCCGGAGGTTCCCAGATGACTACAAGGTAGCATCCCTGGCTGGAAAAGAGGGGAAGCTCGAGGTAAAGGTGATATCCATAAAGCGGAAGATCCTCCCCGAGCTCAACGACGAGTTCGCAAAGAGGCTTGGGGAATATGAAAATCTGGAAGCTCTGAGAGCTGGGGTGAGAAGGGAACTCGAGGAAGAAGAGCGAAGGAGATTGGAAGAGAGAACCAGGAAGAGGCTGATGGAGCAGCTTCTGGAAAAGTACGATTTCGAGGTCCCGGAAAGCCTTGTCGCTGAGGAGCTCGAGGCCATAATGAATAGTGTTAGGAGGAAGATGGCCGTATACGGAATCGATCGAGGTGATGCTCAGGGGTTTGTGGAGCAGATGAGGGAAAGCTATCGGGAGGAGGCGAGGAAGAACGTTCGCTCTTCGTTGATATTGAGAGCCATAGCCCAAAAGGAGAAGCTGGAGGTTACGGAGGCCCATCTGAGAAAGGCGATGGCGAGAATCGCGAGGGAAACAGGCAGGGACCTTTCCGAGGTGGAGAGGATCTACTCCTCCAGAGAGGAAGCGCTGGAAAGGCTCAAGGAGTCGGTGCTCGAGGAGCTCGCGCTTGATTTCCTGAGGCAGAAGGCTAAAATGGTAGCTAGTGGAGCATGATGGAGAATAGAAGATGGCTTCGGAAGAGGAGGTATTCGAAGTGCCCCTTATCCCCATCGTAATAGAACAGAGTGGCCGCGGAGAGAGGGCCTACGACATATATTCGAGATTGCTCAAGGAGAGGATAATCTTCCTCGGGAGCCCTGTGACCGATGAGGTCGCGAACCTCATCATCGCTCAGATACTCTTTCTGGAATCCGAGGATCCTGACAAGGACATCCATTTCTACATAAACACCCCCGGTGGGTTGGTCACCGCTGGGATGGCCATTTACGATACCATGCAGTACGTGAAGCCCCCCATATCAACCCTTTGCATAGGTCAGGCGGCCAGTATGGGGGCTGTTCTTCTAGCAGCTGGGACTCCGGGGAAGAGATTCGCCTTGCCCCATTCGAGGATCCTAATTCATCAGCCCATGGGGGGGTTTCAAGGCCCGGCCTCTGATGTGGAGATCCACGCCAAGGAGATCCTCAGGATGAGGGAGGAGCTCAACCAAATTCTGGCCAAGCACACTGGTCAGCCAGTGGAGAGGATAAGGGAGGATACGGACAGAGATTTCTTCATGACCGGTGAACAGGCCAAGGAGTACGGGATTATCGACGAAGTCATTACCCGGAAGCATCCCCTAAAAGGATCTTGATCCCATGAAAAGAAACCACAGGAGCAACGAGCTATTTTGCAGTTTTTGCGGGAAGAGCCAGTCCGAGGTCCGAAAGCTCATCGCAGGTCCGGCTGTTTACATCTGTGACGAGTGCATCGAACTGTGCAAGGACATAATTGCGGAGGAGTACGAGAAGGAGGAAAAGCACAGAAGGCGGTCCGAGGTCCCAAAGCCTCAGGAGATAAAGGAGTTCCTGGACCAGTATGTCATAGGTCAAGAGAGGGCCAAGAAGATCCTCGCCGTTGCTGTGCACAACCATTACAGGAGGATAGAGTTCAAAGGGGATCTGGACGGGGTGGAGCTCCAGAAGAGCAACATTCTCCTTCTGGGCCCGACTGGTAGCGGCAAGACATTGCTGGCCCAGACCCTGGCTCGTTTTCTCAATGTTCCTTTCACCATAGCCGACGCCACAAGCCTCACGGAGGCAGGATACGTGGGGGAGGATGTGGAGAATATCATCCTCAGCCTCCTTCAGGTGGCGGATTTCGACGTGGAGAAGGCCTCGAGGGGCATAGTTTACATAGACGAGATAGATAAGATAGCCAGGAAAGGGGACAACCCGTCCATTACAAGAGATGTCTCTGGGGAGGGAGTCCAGCAAGCCCTCCTGAAGATCATAGAAGGGACCATAGCCAATGTCCCTCCCAAGGGTGGCCGCAAGCATCCTCAACAAGAGTTCATCCAGGTGGACACCACGAACATCCTCTTCATATGCGGAGGGGCATTCGTTGATCTGGAGAAGATCATCCAGCAGAGGATCGGGAAGAAGAGTCTGGGTTTCGGCGCGGACATAAGGTCCGAGGGAGAGAAGCGCACTGGCGAGCTGCTGGCCCAGGTGCAGCCAGAGGATCTTCTCAAGTTCGGTTTGATTCCCGAGTTCATTGGCAGGTTACCCGTAATAGCCACTCTTGACGAGTTGGATGAGGATGCCCTCGTGAGGATTCTCAAAGAGCCCAAAAATGCCCTCGTGAAACAATACCAAAAGCTCTTCGAGTTCGAGAACGTGAAGTTGCAATTCACCGAGGAAGCCCTCAGAGCAGTAGCCAGGGAAGCCCTCAAAAGAAAGAGTGGGGCCAGAGGCCTAAGGTCGATCCTCGAGAACATAATGCTCGACCTGATGTACGAGATTCCATCCAGGCCCGAGATAAGAGAGTGCATAATAACGGAGGATGCAGTGCTGCAGAAGGGGCCTCCTCTCTTGATCTATCAGGATGAGGTGGAATCGGCCTGAGGATTGCGGGAGAGGCGAGGCTTCTGGGGGTGTCCCCTCCTCGTTGACCCCAAGCGAAAAGTCCAGGCGTGCGCGTGAAGAGTCTTGTGCGGCCATCAAAATGGCCGTCGAGAATTGAGTTCCTTGCGGCCGCTCTCAAAGGCGGTCTTTGGCGGGAGAAGATTCCATGGTGTTCAGAATCCACAGGTCCAAACAGGATGAATCCAATCCCCATCAGCTTCCCCTTTTGCCCCTCAGGGATGTGGTCATTTTCCCACACATGGTCATCCCCCACTTTGTGGGAAGAGGCAAGTCCATAAATGCTTTGGAGACAGCGCTCAAGGCTGAGGGCCCCATATTCCTCGTGGCCCAGAGAAACTCCAAAGACAACGATCCCACTGTAGCTCAGCTCTACACTGTGGGGACAGTGGCCAAGGTCTTGCAGATGCTGAGGCTTCCAGACGGGACTGTGAAGGTCCTGGTAGAGGGCCTGTGGAGGGCTAGGCTAGTGGATTTGGTCCAGAGCGAGCCCTGTTTCATCGTGAGGGTGGAGAGGATTACAGGCTTTGCCCCGCGAACCCCTGAGCTAGAGGCGCTGATGAGGGCTGTGAAGGATGCCTTTCACTACTATGTGAGACTGAACAAAAAGCTCTCGCAGGAGCTTCCCAATACCATAGCCCAGATAGAGGAGGCCGATAGACTTGCAGATACAATTCTCCCCCATCTGACGGTCAAACTGGAGGAAAAGCAGAGGCTCCTAGAGCTGGTCAGTCCCCAGGAGAGACTGGAGGAACTTCTCGCCCTACTCCAAGGGGAGATAGAGATCCTGGAAATCGAGAGGAAGATAAGGGCCAGGGTCAAGAAACAGATGGAGAAGGCCCAGAGGGAGTATTATCTGAGCGAGCAGATGAGGGCTATCCAGAAGGAGATGGGGGAGAAGGACGACTTTCGAAATGAGATCGAGGAGCTTGAAAGGAGGATAAACGAAAAGAAGCTCTCTCCCGAGGCCAGGGAGAAGGCCCTCCATGAGCTCAAGAAACTGAAGATGATGTCTCCCATGTCGGCTGAGGCCACAGTGGTCAGGAATTACATAGACTGGATATTGAGCCTTCCATGGGGAGAGTACACGGAAGAGAAGCTGGATTTGGATGAGGCGGCGAGGATCCTGGAGGAGGATCACTACGGTCTCACACAGCCCAAGGAGAGGATTCTGGAGTATTTAGCGGTACAGAGCCTCGTGGAGAAGATGAAGGGACCTATACTTTGCTTTGTCGGCCCTCCTGGGGTTGGAAAGACGTCTCTGGGGCGTTCCATTGCCAGGGCCACGGGGAGAAATTTCGTGAGACTCTCTCTGGGAGGCGTGAGGGACGAGGCCGAGATAAGGGGCCATAGGAGAACCTATGTGGGCGCTCTTCCCGGAAAGATCATCCAATCCATGAGAAAGGCCGGATCGAGTAACCCTGTGTTCCTTCTCGACGAGGTGGACAAGATGAGCATGGACTTCAGGGGCGATCCCTCAGCTGCCCTCTTGGAGGTCCTGGATCCGGAGCAGAATCACGCCTTCAACGACCACTACCTGGACTTGGATTACGATCTATCGCGGGTGATGTTCATAACAACGGCCAATACCCTCCATTCCATCCCACCCCCCCTCCAGGACAGGATGGAGATAATAAGGCTTCCGGGCTATACCGAGGACGAAAAACTGCAGATCGCGCGGAAGTTCTTGGTTCCCAAGCAACTCGAAGCCCATGGGCTCAAGGGCAGGGATATAAAATTTCAAGATTCGGCCCTCCTTTCCATAATAAGGCTCTATACCAGGGAAGCTGGAGTCAGGAATTTGGAGCGGGAGATAGCGACGATTTGTAGAAAAGTGGCAAGGCGCATCCTCCAGGATATGGACACAAAGAGGGTGACCATAACTTCCAGGGGACTCGAGGGTTTCCTCGGTGTTCCCAAGTATCGTTACGGAAAGGTGGAGGAGACCGAGCACATGATCGGCCTGGCCAAGGGACTGGCGTGGACCGAGGCAGGGGGGGAACTCCTCAACACAGAAGTGGCCATAATGCCAGGGAAGGGAAAACTCATAGTTACGGGAAAACTGGGAGATGTGATGCAGGAATCTGCCCATGCTGCTCTGAGCTACGTGCGCTCGAGAAGCAGGCTCTTGCGATTGGAGGATGACTTTTATCAGAAAATCGACATCCACATTCATGTGCCCGAGGGGGCTACCCCCAAAGACGGTCCCTCTGCGGGAATCACAATGACCACAGCCATTGCCTCGGCAATCCTCAGGATCCCGGTTCGAGCAGACCTGGCCATGACAGGGGAGATAACATTGAGGGGGAGGGTGCTCCCGGTAGGAGGCCTCAAGGAGAAGATCCTCGCTGCCCACAGGGGCAAC
>JAPWUY010000179.1 GCA_028275295.1 Thermodesulfobacteriota bacterium
ACCAACATATACATCTACGACTCCACAGGCCGTATCGTCCGGGTAATAGAAGCAGGGGCGCTCCCAGCCGGAGACAATTCCGTGACATGGGATGGAAGGGACCACTCGGGCGGACCCTTGCCCCCTGGCGCATACAGAGTTGAGGTCAAAGCAAAGGACACGAAGGGTCAGGAGATATCCGTGGAACAATATCTGAGAGGTAAAGCATCTTCCGCAAGCTTCAAGGAAGGCGCCACATCCCTCCTTGTGGATGGGATCCCAGTTCCTCTGGGAAGCATACTGGAAGTCCACGGGTGATCCGCCCATGGAGAAAGATCTTGAGGAGGTGAAAAGATGGCTCTCTCGTCCCTCTACACAGGAATAAGCGGTCTTGCGGCGTACAGCCAGGCTATGTCGGTGATAGGGGACAACATAGCCAATGTCAATACCGTGGGGTTCAAGGCAAGCCGAATATCTTTCGAGGACATCTTCAGCCAGAGCCTTGTTGGGGCCACAGGCAGATTCCAGATAGGAAGAGGGGTGCAGGTGGCCTCCATTCAAAGGATCTTCTCCCAGTCCACCTTCCAGACAACGAGCTCCGCCACCGACCTCGCCATAGATGGAGATGGCTTCTTCATAGTATCGAGAAACGGGACCACCTTTTACACCAGGGCAGGCCAGTTTTACCTGGACGAGAAGGGATACCTCATCAACCACAGAAACTACGTGCTTCAGGGATGGATGCTGGACGACACTGGAGCCATAACGAGCGTCCTCCAGGACATAAATCTCTCCAACATCTCCTCTGCCCCCAAGGCCACAACCAGGGTCTCCCTCCACGTGAATCTGGACATCAATACCCCGATACTGAGCGGATCCTTCGATGTGAACGATCCCGTGAACACATCCAACTACATGGCGCCTGTGACTGTCTATGACGCAACCGGAAACGCCCACCTGGTGAATATCTATTTTCGCAAACAGGACAATGACAGCTGGGAGTGGCATGCCATTCTTGACGGGGGCGAGCTGGAAGGTGGCACGGCTGGAGAAAATACAGAGGTAGCCAACGGAACCCTGGACTTCACTGATGGTAAACTTCAGACCGAGACCATCAACCAAGCCTTCACCGCGAGATTTTTCGGGACGAGTTCTGATCAGGCCATAGAACTGGATTTTGGGCAGAGCATCGACGAGGGAGGAAATGGCCTCGATGGGAGTACCGAGTTTGCCGGTGGATCCACGACCAAGTTCCTGAGCCAGGACGGATACGCCCCGGGAAACTTGATCTCCATCCAGATAGACAATAGAGGGGTTATAAGCGGGGTTTTCAGCAATGGCCGCTCGAGGCCGGTTTTCCAAATAGCCCTCGCCAGATTCATGAGCCCTTGGGGGCTCACGAGCATGGGAGGAAATCTTTTTGCTGAGACAACCCACTCGGGTCCCCCCATAGTGGGAGAGGCTGGCTCATCCGGCCTGGGGCAGATAAACTCCAATTCCCTGGAGCTATCCAATGTGGACCTGGCTACGGAATTCGTGGAGATGATAAAGACTCAACAGGCCTTCCAAGCAAACTCCAGAGTCATAACCACGACGGATCAAATGCTCCAAGAGATAGTGAACTTGAAGCGTTGATCCCTCAAAAAAGCTGACCCAGGGGCCTTTTCCAGAAGGCCCCTCTCTCCCCTTACCTGACCAATCCCATCAGCCTTTCATGTCACACAGATGACATCAAAGGGCCTCGCCGTGACATCCCACAAGGCCCAACTCTCCTCCCCGAAGCTAGGGGATAGAGCGGAGTTCCAAGGCCTTTCTAGAGAAAGGATCACTCCCTTTGTCCCTTGTGGGCCCGTGCTGCGGATGGTACGACCCTTGCTTGAGCCCAGTTTCAGATATGGGCCTCAGGCCTCAGAAGAAATGCAGAGGGAGCGAAGATGGCCGAGAAGAACCCCAACTCCGAGATGGAGCCCTCAGTCGAGGGGAAAAAGAAGGGAAAACTGCCGATTCTCCTCATTGCCGCCCTCATCTTTGTTGGGGGAGGGGGATTTTTCGGGTGGACTCACCTCAAAGGAGGTGGATCCAAGGCTTCAGAGAAGCCGCCTCCGCCCGCCCCCCCACCCATTTTGGCCATGAAGCCTTTCGTGGTGAATCTCCAGGATACGGGCGAGATTCCCAGGTATCTGAAGGTCGAATTCGATTTGGAGCTCAAGCCAGGAAGCGACCTCAAGGAAATCGAGGCCCGTATGTCGGAGCTGAGAGATGCGATAATCATTCTCCTTGCAAGTAAAAGGAGCGACGAGCTTGGAAGCATAGAGGGGAAGGACAGGCTCAAAGACGAGATCCTCGCCAGGGTAAATAGCCGCCTCGCAGCAGCTTTCGCAACAAGGGTCTTTTTCAAGGAGTTCATCGTGCAATGAGGGGAAAAGGGGCGGTTCTTCCAGGGCCAAATCTGGATATCCCAGGGACCTGCAAGATGAAATTCGGGTTCGAGAGAGTGAGGCCGAAGGGGGTCTAGCCCATGGAGAACATCCTCACCCAGGCGGAGATAGATGCCCTTCTCAAAGGAATTGCCACTGGGGAAGTATCCCTCCAAGGGGAGACACCTTCTCAAGAACAACAGGTGACCCCTTACGACTTCTCCAAGCACGACAGGATAGTGCACGGCAAGATACCTGCTGTTGATGCCATGATGGACAAATTTGCCCACAGGCTCACAACTACCCTCACCTCGGCCATAAGGAGGATGGCGGAGGTCTCCCCCCTTGCCTCCGAAGTGAAGAAGTTCAGGGACTTTCTCAAAGCCCTAGCCATGCCCAGCAGCATCCATGTCTTCAGAGTGGAACCCCTTCAGGGCGTGGGCCTTCTCGTGCTGGAACCCAACCTCGTATACCTCCTCATAGAGTTCATCATGGGAGGAACCCCAGAAGGCCAGTTGAAGATAGAGGGGAGGGACTTCACCAATATAGAGAATCGCCTGATCCAAAGATTGGTCCGAGATGCCCTGGGAGACCTCAACGAAGCCTGGAATTCCCTGGAGCCAGTGAAGATCGAGCTGGAAAGGTCCGAGGTCAATCCCCAATTCGCCGCTGTACTCCTTCCTTCTGAACCCGTCCTGTGCATACAGCTGGAGGTGGAGTTGGAACTCGCCAGAGGAATGCTGATCCTCTGTCTACCTTTCACCATGCTCGAGCAATACAGGGATAGGCTTCCTGGCTCAGCACCCGAGAGGGAGAAGAAGGCCCGCCTCTGGACAAGACACCTCGAGGTACACCTAATGGAGGCCCAGGTGGAGGTCTCAGTGGTTCTTGGAGATGCCATGGTGCCCCTTGGAAAGATAGTGGAGATGAAAGAGGGGGAATTGCTCCTCTTGGATTCCTTTCCCGGAAAACCCCTCCCTGTGAAGGTGGAGGGGAAAACGAAGCTCTGGGCCCAACCTGGTGAGCTCAATGGAAAGAGGGCTGTCAAGATCGTGAAGGCAGAGCCCAGCTGAGGAGAGGGAGAAGGAGGGAAAATGCAAGAGACTACATCTCAAAATGCCAGTACGACCCTTTCGGATGCGAGCCAGGGAGGAGCGCGATCGCTGGACATGATCCTCGACATCCCCATGCAAGTGACCGTGGAGCTTGGAAGGACCAAGATGGCCATCAAGGAACTCCTCCAGTTGAGCCAAGGATCCATAATCGAGCTCAACAAGATGGCTGGGGATCATCTCGAGGTCTTCGTGAACAACAAGCTCATAGCCAGGGGAGAGGTCGTCGTGGTGAACGATAGGTTCGGGATCAGGATCTCGGAGATCTTGAGCCCCCAGGAGCGAGTGGAGCGGATGGGATGAGGGCACAAAGTGGGAGAAGGGGTCGGTTCACTCCTCTGATGTTCGCAGGAGGAGGTCTCCTCGCCCTCCTGGGAGCTTGGAGTCTTGCCCCCAGGGAAGGGGTGCTCAGCGGTCTGAACCCCGCAGGTGGAACGATTGTCGCAGTGGGTCTGGCCTTCTTGGCCATCTGGGGGCTGAGAAAGCTCTCACCCCATCTCACCCAGACTTTGCCCTCTGCCACATCATCCATCAAGTTGAAGGCAGTGTGCCCTGTCAGTCAGGGGATGGCACTGGTTCTAGTTGAAGTCGAGGGAGAGAAGTTCCTTTTCTCCTCCTCGAGGGAGAGGTTGGAGCTAATAGCCAGGCTCTCAGGTGATGAGGGTCAGTCCTCCTCAACCCAAAAGGAGTGTTCTCTCCAATGATGGTGCGAGCTTTTGGGTCAACAGCAGGGCTCCTCTTCTTTCAACTGGTAATGGGAGGATCTTCGCCCTCCTGGGCAGCCGAGATCACCATAAGGGTCGGGGAAAAGGGAGACCTCTCTCCAGCGCTCCAGATCCTCCTTCTCCTGACAGTTCTATCCTTGGCCCCTGCCTTGGTGATGATGCTGACATCCTTTACCAGGATTGTCGTTGTCCTCTCCCTCCTTCGCCAAGCCATAGGAACGCATCAACTCCCCCCTGGCCAGATTCTGATAGCCCTTTCCCTTTTCCTCACAGTCTTCATCATGGCCCCTGTCTGGACAAGGGTCAATCAGGAGGCCCTTCAACCCTACTTATCCCACCAGATAAGCCACGAAGAGGCCCTCTCCAGGGCCACGGTCCCAGTGAGAGAGTTCATGCTCAGGCAGACGAGGGAGAAGGACATCCTCCTATTCGTGGACTTGGGGAAGATGGAGAGGCCTCAAGAGCCATCGGATATTCCCATGTCTGTCCTCATACCCGCATTCATGATAAGTGAGCTCAAGACAGCCTTTCAAATAGGCTTCTTGCTCCACATCCCCTTTGTGATCTTGGACCTGGTCGTATCCAGTTTGCTCCTTTCCATGGGCATGCTCATGTTGCCCCCTGTGATGATCTCCCTTCCCCTCAAGCTCATGCTCTTTGTGCTTGTGGACGGGTGGAATCTCCTCGTGGGGTCCCTGGTGAGGAGTTTCATGTGAGCGAGACGAGAGGTGACCTTTGGACCAGGCAAGCGTGATAGCGTTGGGAAGACAAGCTCTGGAGCTCACGTTGCTCCTCTGTGGGCCCATGTTGGGCCTCAGCCTCATAGCTGGGCTTGCTGTGAGTCTGGCACAGGCAGTGACCCAGATACAGGACATGACCTTGACCTTCGTGCCAAAACTTCTGGCTGTGGCCCTCGCACTGGTGATC
>JAPWUY010000180.1 GCA_028275295.1 Thermodesulfobacteriota bacterium
GACCTTCAAGGAGGCCCTGAGGACGACCCTTGTGAAGAGGGCGGAACACTCTGATCAATTCGAGAGGATCTTTGCCCTGCATTTTTGCCACCTGGAGGAGGAAAAGGGAGAGGGAGGAGATGGGGAGCGCCTCTTCGTGCGCTTTCTCGATGGGCAAAGGGCCCTTGAGAAGACTGGCCTGAGCCTATCTCCCCTGGCCAAGGCGCTCCTAGGTGGGGAGGGCCCCCTTCTGGAGCGAATGGCCCTTCAGGCTGCAAGGGAGGCCTCCTTAAAGGAAATGGAACATTCGTTGCAGTTGGGATCTTACTTGAGAAGGATGAAGGAGAAGTTGGGATTTTTCGAGGCGATGAAGGAGTTGGAGACTCTGGTCCAGAGGCTCGAGGAACAGTCCTCGGAACCCCAAAGCATCCCCCCCTTGAAGAACATACTGCGAAGGAATCGTGAAGGCCTCGAGACAATGCTGAGAAGGCTTGCGAGGATCCATTTGGACAGGAGGGGGGAATCCTGGAGAAGGAGGTTTTCATCTCCTAGCCTCCTGGACAAGAGCTTTTGGTCCCTCACGGAAGAAGAGATTGGAGAGATGAGGAGGGAAGTGGCGATCCTAGCGAGGAAGCTCAAGTTGAAAGTGGCCCAGGTTGACAGACGCTCCATGAGGGGACGGCTCAATACGAGGAAGACCCTGAGGAGGAATCTTGGGACAGAGGGTGTGCCCTTTGAGATGGTTTTCAGACAGAAGAAGAGGAAAAAGTCACAGGTAATGGCCCTTTGCGATGTCTCCTCATCGGTCTGGAATGCTTCCCGGTTCATGTTAAATCTCCTCTATGCCATCCAGGACCAGTTCGATAGGGTGAGGAGTTTTGTGTTCGTGAGCGAACTGGGAGAAGTGACATCCTTCTTCGAGAGGATGGAGCCCAATGAGGCCATAGAGAAGGCCCTCAAGGAGGCCCCCATTCGTTACCACAGCTACTCGGATTACGGGGATGTGCTCCTCGAGTTCCAGAGAAAGTATTTCAAGGACGTGAATTCGAGGACGATGGTGATCATAATAGGAGATGGCCGCAACAATTACCTCCCTACCCGATCCTTCGTGTTGGAAGAGCTGCGGGAGAGGTGCCGGAAACTCATATGGTTGAACCCAGAGCCCAGGACCATGTGGGGCACGGGAGATAGCGCCATGCTCGAATATGCGGCCTTCTGTACCCTCGTCGAGGAGTGCAGAAATCTGAGACAGCTTTCCAATTTCGTGGAGAAACTGATTCTCTGAAAAGGAAGGGGGCACCGACGATCCCTGGGGGAAGAGGATCCCTCGAGCCCGAGATAATCTACAAGGACTCGGAGATACTTGTCATAGACAAACCGGCTGGGCTCCTCGCGGTCCCCATTGGGGGCTCGAGGGCTCCGAGCGCGCAGAAGCTCCTTCTCGAGAAGCTTTCCAAGGGTGGCTCCTACCTTTTCCCAGTCCACAGGATAGATCGCTACACCTCTGGCCTCATGGTCTTTGCTAGGACAAGGCATGCCATGTCCCATCTCGCTAGGCAGTTTCGCTCCCACAGCCCCAGGAGAATTTACTTGGCAATAGTGAGAGGCGGCCCTGTGCATGACCAAGGGGAGCTCAGAGACTGGCTCAAGTTGGTGAAGAGGGGATTCAGACAGCTGGTTGTGGGTGAAGGGGAGGGGGGTACCCTGGCCATAACTAGGTTCAAGGTCCTGGAGCGGTTCGAGGGCGCGACCCTCCTTGAGGCTCAGCTCATAACCGGCCTGAAGAATCAAATCAGGGCACAATTTGCCCACCATGGCATGGCCCTGTGGGGAGATAGACACTACTCGCCCTCTGAGAGATGGACTCAAGAGATGGACAGACAGGCCCTCCACTCGTGGAGACTGGGATTCGTGCATCCCAAAAGCGGAAAATATGTGGAGTTCGAGTGTCCACCTCCCGAGGATTTCAAGAGACTCCTGGAGAGGCTCAGGCAGAGGGGCCATGCTGGATCCTCTGGGCGTTGACAGATCTCGCACGGGCTGCTATAGGATCGGAATTGAGCCTGGAAAGATCTCTCGAGGTGAGCGAGGCCATGGAAAGGGAACGGAATTTGGGCAAGAGACTTTCCTCTGTGATAGAGACCTTCAGGGAGATAAAGGAGAGGGAGGATCCTCCCCAGGGTTTGATTCTCCGTTTTCAGGAGCTCTATGGCGGCCTGTCCAGGGAGGAGAGGGTCACCTTGTTCGAGCACCTCCTCAGCGGTTTCGAGACCTCGAAGGCAGAAATCGAAGAGGACCTCAAGGGAGTGATAGCCACAAAAACAGAGGATCCGGCCAAGTGGAGCAAGACACTGGCCTCTCTGAGGAGAAAACTCGAGTCTCCGAGGATGAGGGTTTTCAGGAGATTCATGAACGTCTCTGGCGGACTCAAATTTCTTCTGGATCTCAGGGCTGACGTCCTCTCTGCCCAAAGGCAGAGCCAGATGGATCTCTCGCCCATAGACGAGGAGATAGCCCACCTGTTCACGTCCTGGTTCCAGCAGGGATTCCTCTTCCTCCAGGAGATCACCCAAGATTCTCCGTACAGGCAGATAAGATTCCTCAAGGAGCATGACATGGTCCATCCCATGGCCAGCCTGGAGGAGATGGGTGACAGACTGGGGGAGGACAGAAGGTGTTTTTCCCTCTACCATAGGGCAATGCCCGAGGAGCCGGTCGTGTTCATAGAGGTCGCCCTCACCAAGGGCATAGCCCGCTCCATCCACGACATAATAGAGAAGGACAGATCCAAGACCAGGAAGAAGGGAAAGCCGGATACGGCGATCTTCTATTCCATAAACAACACCCAGAACGGGCTCGCTGGACTGGGTCTGGGCAAGGTACTGATATTCCAGGTGGTGGAGGCTCTCAAGAGAGACAATCCTGAAATAAAGACCTTCTCCACTCTGAGCCCGATTCCAGGGTTCTGGGAGAGGTACCTCAGGAGAATCCTCTCCGGGGAGGATGTTCCCTTCTCCCTGAAGCCAGAGAAGGTGGAGGACTTCTTCTCCGCCAAGGCCAAAAAGAGGGTTCTCGAGCTTTACAAGGAGAGGACCGGGAAAGAGACCCAGAGCCTCAACGAGGCCCTTTTGGGAATATTGTCCTCCCCAGATTGGATAGAGGATGGCCGCTGCGAGGAGGTCTTGAGGAAGCCTCTGACCGAGATAACCTATTATTACATAACGCAGGAGAAGGATGCCCATGGGAAGCCCCTCAACCCCGTTGCCAATTTTCACATGAGCAATGGGGCGACAGTATCCCTCCAAAACGTGAACTTCGGGGCGAATCGTTTCAGAAGGGGCCTCGAGGAATCATGTAGCATGATGGTAAACTACATCTACTCCATGACCTGGCTGCAACAGATAGGCCGAACCATGCAATCCCTTTTGCCGTGGAAGGTCTGATACCCCAGTGGAGAGAGGAGGGCTGGGATTGGTCGGGATGGGGGAAGAGGGAGAATCTTCTGGAGGGGCCTCGAGCCCGTCTCTAGTAGCTCGAGACAGGGCTGAGGGCATGGAAGGATGGGATCTTGACCCCCCCGGAAACGAATCGAGGCTCAGAAGCCATGTCCCGGGGTGTAGAGGGAGTCTTGAGGTTTTTGGAGAGCTATTCGTGGCCGCATTCCCCAGGGGCGGTTGAGGAGATAGAGGTCGAGGGGAAGAAGCTCCCCAGGTTCGTGGGGGAATTCTGGACTGCCAAGCAAAGGCAAGCCCACTCAATACACGAGATCTCTTATAGGGCCTGTTTCAAGCCCCAACTTCCGAGGTTCTTCATAGAGCTCCTCACCGAGCCGGGCGATACGGTCTATGATCCTTTTTGCGGCAGGGGAACCACTGCCGTAGAGGCAGCCCTTCTCGGTAGGAGGGTCATAGCCAATGATGCCAACCCCTTGAGCAGGGTATTCTTGACTCCCAGGTTGGCCGTCCCTGAGATCTCCGAGGTGGAGCGAAGGCTCAAAGGGCTTCCCGTGGATTACGGAGCGAGGGCTGAACTGGATCTGAGCATGTTCTATCATCCAAGGACAGAGGCCGAGATAGTTTCCCTGAGGAGCTACCTCCGTGACAGGAGCCGACAAGGCCTGGAAGACCATGTGGATTCCTGGATAAGGATGGTTGCCACAAATAGGCTCACTGGACACTCCAGAGGTTTCTTCTCGGTGTACACCCTGCCTCCAAACCAGGCCGTGTCTCCTTCCAAACAGCGGGAGATCAACGAGAAGCTGGGGCAAGTCCCGGAATACAGGGACACAAAGGCCCTGATCATGAGAAAGAGCAGGCAGCTCTTGAGGGACCTTCGCCCTGAGGAGGCCGAGGCCTTGAGAAAGGCTGCCAAGGAAGCCATCATAATCTCCAAGGATGCCAGGGAAACATCCGAGATACCATCCGATTCCGTCCACCTCACAGTCACCTCGCCGCCATTTCTCGACGTAGTTCAGTATCATGAGGACAACTGGCTCAGGTGCTGGTTCAATGACATAGAAAAGGAGCTCGTGGCCTCGGCCATCACCCTCACGGGAAGCCTCCTGGAGTGGAGAAGGTTCATGGAAGAGGTCTTTGGCGAGCTCTACAGGGTCACAAGACCTGGCGGTTGGGTGGCTTTCGAGGTGGGAGAGGTGAGGGGGGGGAAGGTGTTTTTGGAAGACACAGTGCTTCCCATCGGGATAAGGAGCGGGTTTCGGGCCGTTGCGGTCCTGATCAACAGACAGAGGTTCACGAAGACTTCCAGGATTTGGGGCGTTGAGAACCAGCTCAAAGGGACCAATACCAACAGGATAGTGCTCTTGAGAAAGGAAGGGTGAGGAGGGGGAGGTTGGGAGAAAAAAAGGGAGCAATGATCCTGGCTGTAGGGGCCAAGGGAGCTGTTGGAAGCACTGTAGCCGCGCTAGTTGCTGCCCTTCAGGAAGAAGGGGAGAGGTCCTCCCAATGTCTCACTACAAGGGGATGTCTAGCTGGCTTGATGGAGACTGGTGCCATTGCCTTTGGAGGTTGGGACACGAAGCCCCATTCCCTGGAAGATGCATTGGAGAGACAGGGTGTGATACCCAGGGAGATCTGGTCCAGGTACCGGGGACTCCTGGAGAAGATGGAGGTGTTTTCAGAGCCCAAGGGGACAACTTTGGGGGAGAAGACAGAGATGAT
>JAPWUY010000181.1 GCA_028275295.1 Thermodesulfobacteriota bacterium
CAGCTCCACAGATCTTGAAGATCTCTCATCAGTGGCCAGGAGGGAGCATAGATAAGGGAGATTTCAGGGACAGGCTTTGCAGGATATTCGCCCAGAAGGTGGAAGAGAGGACATCAGGTGCCCTAAAGTTCGAGATCTATCCAGCATCCGTCCTCTTCAAACCCCAGGCCCAGTACGACGCCATGCTCAAGGGGGCCCTCGATATGTGCGTCTTCCCTTTGGATTATGCAGCAGGGAAGGTGCCCCAGTTCTCCATAACCCTCATGCCCTGTATCGTGAAGGATCACTACCAGGCCATGAAGTGGAAGGATGCGCCCATCGGAAAGGAGATAGAGCGCATATGCGAGGAAAATGGCATAAAGATCCTCACATGGGCTTGGTGTGGGGGAGGCATAGCGAGCAGAGTGAAGCCAGTGAGGCTTCCCGAGGACATGAGGGGGCTCAAGGCCAGGGCCGCTGGCAAGATGTTCGAGAAGATGCTCCACGAGGGAGCAGGAGCTGCGATAACGAGCATGCCATCCTCCGAGATTTACTTCGCCCTTCAGACTGGGGTTCTCGATGCCTGCTTGACCTCCTCTTCCTCTTTCGAATCTTACAGGCTCTATGAGCAGGTGCAGTACTACACTTCGCCTCGAAAGACGGCCATCTGGTACATGTTAGAGCCCCTTGTGATCGCAACCGCTACCTGGAAGAAACTCTCCCCTGAACACCAGAAAGTGATGGTGGAGGTGGGAAAGGAGCTCGAGAAATTCGCCCTCGAGGAGGCCATAAAGGACGACAGTGAGGTGACGGAACTTTTCCGGCAGAAAGGGGTGCAGGTTTACGACATGACCCCTGAGGACTTCCAGGTGTGGCTCGAGGTATCCAAGAAGACGGCCTGGAAGGAGTTCGCAGAGAAGGTAAAGGGGGGCAAGGAGCTATTGGACATGGCTCTGGCAGTGAAGTGACTCCTTGCAGCCCGAGCGAGAAGAGGTGAGGAATGGAGAGGAGTGGGAGACGATCCTCCAGGCCCCTTTGGGAGAGGCCGGTCAGGATCATAGAAGGATTCAACAGGGTGCTCTACTGGGTGAGTGCGGTGGGGATACTCGTTTCCTCCCTTATCCTCACCTACGAGGTTCTCATGAGGTATGTGTTCAGGATCCCCACCATATGGGAGATAGAGTCAGCGATATATCTGGGGGTCATGGCCACCTTTCTCGGATCAGCATACGGCCTCAAGGACGGAGCCCACATAAGCATTGACATAGTGACCAGGGCCCTCTCTCCCGGGGCGAGGAGGAGACTTGAGGCCGCAACCTCCCTCATGGCCTTAGTCTTCACGGGGCTTGTGGCCTATCAGGGGTGGTGCCTCTTTCTGGAAGCCCTGAGAAAGGGTTGGAGATCCGAGTCCCTCTGGGGCCCTCCATTGGCAGTGCCCTATTTCTTCCTGCCCTTGGGGATGACCATGCTCTCTTTGCAGCTCATCATTCAGATCCTGGGAGTGGGGGGAAAGAACCCCGAAGGCGAGGGGGAGAATCACAAGGACTGAGGTAAGGAAGTGACGGGAACGGATCCAACGCTTCTTGGCATCTTGATAATAGCGGTTCTTTTCATTGCCCTCTTCAGTGGGATGCCAGTTGCATTCGCCCTGGGTGTCCCATCCCTGGTTTTCATGTACCTGTTTCTCGATCCAGCCCAATTCGACATGACCGCTCTTGTGATGTTCGATGGGGTAAATGACTTTGGGCTTCTGGCCATTCCCCTTTTCGTCCTCATGGGTGCGATAGTGGCTGTGACGCCATGCGGTGCGGACCTCTACGAGGGGATTCACAGATGGATATACAAGCTCCCAGGAGGCTTGGCCATAAGCAACGTGCTTGCCTGCGCCATATTCTCGGCCCTTTGCGGTTCGAGCCCAGCTACAGCTGCTGCCATTGGAACAATGGGGATTCCGGAGATGAGAAAGAGGGGATATCCGGACTCCCTCGCCTGCGGCTCCATAGTCGGAGGAGGCGCCCTTGGAAACCTGATTCCACCAGGGGTCGTTCCCATAGTTTACGGGATCGCCACCCAGACCTCCATAGGGAAGCTATTCATAGGGAGCGTGATACCGGGAATCATAGTGACGGCGATGATGTGCATCTGGGTCGTTCTCTACTCCAAGTGGGCCAGAAAGAGAGCAGCCGTACCCATTGCCGTTGAAGTTGGGGCAGGAGGAGGTCCATCGGGAAGGGAGTTCTACGGGGAGGTCTCGTACACCTTCAAGGAGAGGATGGCTGGGATACTCAAGGTGAGCCCTTTCATGCTCCTCGTGGTGTTCCTCCTGGTTGTGCTCTATGGAGGATATGCGACGCCCAGTGAAGCAGCTGGGGTGTGTGCCATAGCCACCTTTGTCATGGTGATCCTCATATACAGGCTCCGCTCCTTCAAGGATTACAAGGAAATCCTGGAGATGACAGTTCGCGAAAGTGTGATGATCATGCTAATTATCGCGAGCTCGTTTCTCTTCACAACCCTGCTCACTAAGCTCTACATAACGCAGGCCATAACCCATTCCTTGGTGCAATGGCAACTGAACAAATGGCTCCTCATGGCCACCATAAATGTCTTCTTCCTCATAATGGGGTGTCTGCTTCCACCTGTTGCGATAGTGCTCATCGCATGCCCCATCCTCCACCCCGTCATACTCGCCTATGGATTCGACCCGGTCTGGTTCGGGATCATCATAACGATAAATATGGAGGTGGGGATGATTACCCCTCCCTTTGGCCTCAACCTATTCGTGGTCAAGGGAATCGCCCCATACGTGCCCATGGAGAGGGTTCTTCTGGGCTCCTTGCCCTTCGCTATCTGTCTCATGTTGGGGATTGTGGCATGCTCCTTTTGGCCTGAGCTCATAACTTGGCTTCCGAGCAAGATGATAAGGTGACGGGCCTGGGCTGTAAGCCTTGGCCCTCAGGACCAGAGTGACCCTATGGGAGAGCCTAGCTGCAGAATCCAGAAGAGCTATTCCCATGGATAACAGATAGCGAAAGCGCTGCTCGATGGAAAGGCCTTTGATATTGAATGCTCTTGCCTTTTGGGCCTTTCGGAGAAGGGCAATCTCTTTCCTGAAGAAGAAAAAGAATCGGACTGCCATGAGGAACAGGATTGCCAAGTCCCTGGAGCTCCATCCAAGACGGCCCAGGGGAAGAATTCCCAAGACCTTCTCCATGAACCTCATTGTCTCAGCTGAGGTTGTGGAGCTGGCAAGGAGGTGGGTGATCCAGAGGAGGAGGGTGAACCTCCAAAAGAAAATCACCGATTCCACTATCCCGTGGAAGAGGCCCGTGACCATTGCCAAAAAAGCCAAAAAGGGAAGTAAGTGCCAGGTCTCCCGTGCTGTCCTCCATGGGCTCTTTCCAGCGAGAAAGTGGAGAAAGAGGGCAAGTGCGCTCCCTAGGACCGTGATCCGGATATCCGAGATGGCCACGAGGCCACATCCCACAACCAGACTCAGGGTCAGCTTGATGCCTGGCGGCATCCTCTCTAGAGGGGAGACCCTTCCCAGGGAGCGAATCACCATGAGAGGAGCTCCTCCCATCTGAAAAGTAGGAGATGAGCCTCCTCCACCAGTCCCCTTTTCTCGAGGAAAGAGACAAGCTCAAGGGCCGTTGGCCTCTGGAAGCCCATCCCCTGGAGAAGACTTTCCAGACCCAGGAGTTCCTTCCAGCCGCCGTCAAAGGCTATCCTCCCCCGGTTGAGCACTATCACCCTCTGTGCCCCCACCAACTCCTCCATGTCCTGGGTTATCCAGAGGACCGTGCAGCCTGTCCTATCCCTGAATCTCCTTATCAGGGATCTCACAGCCTTCTTGGATGGAGGATCCAACATGGAAGTGGGTTCATCCAGAATGAGGCAGGCAGGCTCCATTGCCAAAATTCCAGCTATGGCAACGAGCTGTTTCTGACCCCAAGAGAGCTTCATGGGATTCTCCTGGGCCAGATCCCAGAGGCCCACCTCCCGAAGCACCCTTTCTGTCCTCTCCTCCACCTCCTCGGGGGAAAGGCCCAGATTTTGGGGCCCAAAGGCGACATCCTCCGCAACTGTCGTGTGGAAGAATTGGTGCTCGGGATTTTGGAACACGAGCCCCACCCTTCCCCTCATATGAGGCGGGTGTTCTCTTGTGTCCAGGCCACCCACAAGTATGTTTCCGGAACTTGGCTCCAAAAGCCCTGTTATGAGCTCTGCCAGTGTGGATTTTCCGGAGCCATTGGGGCCGATGATGACACTTAGCTGCCCTTGTGGAATCTCCAGGGATATGTCCTGGAGGACCCAAGGGTCATCCTCGGAATACCTGAAGCTCACATTGCGAAGGCTTATCATCTGTCCGTTTGAACGGCTTGCCACTTGACCACTAGGAGGCTTGCTAGGAATGCCTTCAGCAAGTCTCCTGGCACGAAGGGCAAAAGACCCACCATGATGGCTTTCTTCAACGGAATCTTGGCGATGAGAGAGAGCCATCCACATCCCAGAATGTAGATCACCGAGAGTCCCACCAAGCTGGAGAAGAAGATCCAGGGAAGTCTTGAAGAGCTCTTGGTCAAGGAGCCAACTGTGGCTGAGGCCAGAACGAAGCCAACGAGATAGCCTCCTGTTGGCCCTAGGAGCTTTCCGAATCCACTCGTTCCTCCTGCAAAAACTGGAAGACCAGCTACTCCCATTGCCAGGTAGAGACACATGCTCAAAGCCCCCCATTTGGGACCCAAGATTCCACCGGAGGCGAGCACGAAAAGGCTTTGAAGGGTTATGGGAACAGGGCCAATGGGTATGGCAACGAGACTGGAGGCACCTGTCAAAGCTGCGAGCAAGGCTGCCAATACCATACTCCTTATCCTGTGGGCTGCTTGAGAAGGAGCGAGTTCCTGGGAGTGCGAATCCCCCTTAGCGGACATGCATCACCTCCCCATGGCTCACCCTGTGAATCCTCCCTTCCTGATCTCTCACAAGAAGGCATCCATGTTCATCTATGTCCTCGGCCTGTCCGCACAGGATCTCTTCCTTTTTTTCCACCTTCACGATCTTTCCCAGTGTGAAGCTCATCTTTCTCCACATCTCCGCTACGGGTTCAAAGCCTCGGCTCAAAAGCTCATCCCACAGAGATTCGAGCTCGTACAACACCCGAGCCAAGA
>JAPWUY010000182.1 GCA_028275295.1 Thermodesulfobacteriota bacterium
CCGCAAAAAGGGCCAGACGCAAGCCGGAGCATAACATGATCGTGGAGCGGCAAACGAACGGCCGGTGGCCCAGCGGGGACATGCCCAGGTGGAGCCAACGCCCTACCCATGGGCGTGCGGAGCCCGGACCTCCGCCTGTGAGGCCGAGAGGGGCATCGGTCGCCTGGCGGGGTAAGGGCCGGTCACGATGCGAAGGAACATTTCGCCCAGGGATACACTTCGTGCCTCGGCACTGGAAACCATTGCCCATACCGAGACATATCCTCGAGGAGGTGGGTACGCCCCTTCCGGGGGAAGGGGGATAAGCCTCCGTTCCAGAAAACTCGGGAGAGAGCCACCCTGGCCCTCTCCCTCTTGTCGCGGCCCCCGCCTCAGATATCGAAGTAGAGGAAGAACTCGTACGGGTGAGGTCTCATTCTCACAGCATCCACCTCATTCTTTCTCTTGTAGTTGATCCACATCTCCAACACATCCTGAGTGAAGACATCGCCCTTCAGGAGGAACTCGTGATCTTGTTCCAAGGCCTTCAGGGCCTCTTCCAGGGAACCCGGTGCTGAGGGCACATGGGCCAGCTCCTCTGGGCTCAGACCATAGATGTCCTTGTCGAGAGGCTCACCAGGATCTATCCGGTTCTCTATCCCGTCCAGGATGGCCATGAGCATCGCGGAGAAGGCCAGGTAGCCGTTGCATGAAGGATCCGGTGTCCGGAACTCTATCCTTTTGGATTTGGGAGAAGGGGAATACATGGGGATCCTCACCGCGGCTGACCTGTTTCTGCTAGAGTAGGCGAGGTTGACTGGCGCCTCGTACCCGGGCACGAGCCTTTTGTAGGAGTTGGTCGTGGGATTGCACAGGGCACACAGAGCCGGACAGTGCTTCAGGATCCCTCCTATGGCGTAGAGGGCCGTCTCGCTCAGCCCGGCATATCGGTCTCCGGCAAACACGTTCCTTCCGTCCTTCCATATACTGATGTGGGTGTGCATTCCCGAACCATTGTCCCCGAAGATGGGCTTGGGCATAAACGTGACGGTCTTTCCGTGCCTTCTCGCGACGTTCTTGAGAATGTATTTGAACCACATGAGCTGATCGGCCGCCTTGACCAGGGAGGCAAACCTCATGTCTATCTCCCCCTGTCCAGCAGTGGCAACCTCATGATGTTGGCATTCGACCACTATGCCGACCTTTTCCATCTCCAGGACCACCTCTGTCCTCAGGTCCATGAGACTGTCCGTGGGAGGAACGGGGAAATAGCCCTCTTTGTGCCTTGGCCTGTAACCGAGGTTGGGACACTCTTCCCTTCCCGAGTTCCATATTCCCTCCTCGGAATCCAGAAAATAGTAGCCACTGTGGGAGTTCTGATCGAACCGGATGTCATCGAAGATGAAGAACTCTGCCTCGGGACCGAAATACGCCTCGTCGCCTATGCCTGTGTATCTGAGGTAGACTTCTGCCTTCTGGGCGATGTTCCTGGGGTCTCGACTGTAACGCTCCTTGGTTATGGGATCAACTATGTTGCAGATGAGACTCAGGGTCGGGACAGCTGTGAAGGGATCCATGACAGCAGTATCGGGATCTGGTATAACGAGCATGTCACTCGCATGTATTGGCTGCCAGCCCCTTATGCTCGAAGCGTCGAAGCCGAATCCCTCCTCGAAGGAAGACTCCTCGAGCTCATGAAAAGGCACTGTGAAGTGCTGCCAAAGACCCGGAAGATCCATGAACTTGAGATCCACCATCTGCGCTCCGTTTTTCTCAGCAAACTCCAAAACCTCCTTCGGTGTCATCTGTCTTCTCCCTCCTTTTACGGAATTTCTTGACTCCCCTTTATGAGGAACGCTCACAGGGCGTTGACTCCCCTCTCCCCTGTCCTTATGCGGATCACCTCCTCCACAGGAAGCACAAATATCTTCCCGTCGCCTATCTTCCCCGTTCTGGCCACATCCATTATGGTTTCAACCACCTTTTGGACCATCTCCGTCTCCACAACCACCTCGATCTTCACCTTGGGCAGGAAGTCCACCACGTATTCGGCTCCCCTGTAAATCTCAGTGTGGCCTTTCTGTCTGCCGAATCCCTTCACTTCCGTGACCGTTATGCCTTTGATGCCAACGGAGGTGAGCGCCTCCTTCACTTCCTCGAGCTTGAAGGGTTTTATAATGGCCTCTATCTTCTTCATCTTTTCTCCCCCTTTTTCGGACATGAGGCGTGTCGCCGTTCTGGTCTCTCATTCCTCCTGGGAGGAAGCAACTGCTAGGGAAGGAGGAGCCTCCGGGAGCGGCTCCTCGAAGGTGTGGGACAATGATCCCAAAGCCCTATCCACAAATCCGAGGCTATATGCCTTTTCACCATGCAGAGCTATGTCCAGACCCAGAAGCTCCTCCTCCTGCTGGACCCTGAGACCAAAGGCAGCCTTGATGCACAGAAGTATCGCGGCAGTCAAACCGAAGCTCATGACCCAGGAGATCAAAGTAGCCAAGCACTGGACGAGAAGTTGGTCTCCATTGCCGTGCAACAGCCCATCTGCGCTTCCTGGAATCGCGGAAGTGGCGAAAATCCCCGTAGCAATGGCACCCCAGGTCCCGCCCACCCCATGGACTCCGAAGACATCCAGGGAATCGTCGTAACGAAATCTTGCCTTGAGCTTGACCACTGCCAAGTAGCACAAGACCCCGGCTCCCGCTCCCACGAGAAGAGAGGAGAAGACTGTCACGTATCCGCAAGCAGGGGTTATGGCGACAAGACCCGCTAGGGCTCCGGTTATGGTTCCCAAGGCAGTGGGCTTGCCCCTGTGAAGCCATTCGATGAGCATCCACGTGATAGCGCTCATGGCAGAGGCTGTATGGGTCACCACCAGGGCGTTGGCCGCCAGAGGACCGGCCACAAGCGCGCTTCCCGCGTTGAAGCCGAACCATCCGAACCACAAAACCGCCCCTCCCGTTATGGTCAATGGGAGATTGCTCGGGGGCATGGGCTCCGAAGCTATGCCTTTTCTTTGTCCCAGGATGAGGCAGGCTGCCAGAGCCGAAACCCCTGAACTAATGTGAACCACAGTTCCCCCTGCAAAATCTAGGGCTCCCAGTCTTGAGAGCCAGCCATTTCCCCACAACCAATGGGCTAAGGGATCGTATACCAGGGTCGACCAGGCCAAGAGGAAAATCAGAAAGGAGGAGAACTTCATTCTCTCTACGAGGGCCCCTGATATGAGAGCTGGGGTGAGAACGGCAAACATCCCTTGAAACATCATGAAAAGCTGGTGCGGGATAGAATGCCCTTCCCGGGGCAAAAAGCCCACCTCTCGGAGCCCAAGGAAATCCAATCCTCCTATGATCCCGCCTTTGTCCGGGCCGAAAGACAGGGTATATCCCCACAAGACCCACTGGATGCTGATGAGACAGAGGGCAGAGAGGGAAAGCATTATTGTGTTGAGGACGTTTTTCCCCCTGACCATGCCACTATAGAAAAGGGCCAAGGCCGGGGTCATTATCATGACCAGAGCTGTTGCCACAAGCATCCAAGCGGTGTCGGCCGTGGATACTTGAGAGAGCTCCCCTGCGGAGGAGGTTGCGGGAACCTCCAGTATCAAAACAGAGGCGCAGCACATCTCCCAAAGCCCGAGACAAAGTCTTTTCATCCGAGTCCCCCTTTTACCTTTTCCTTTCGAGCTCCAGTGCCCACCCAACCAGCCCCTTCCATTGCACGCGGGGTGGCTCCCCTGGCTTGGCCCACCGAGCTCACTCGAGAAATGCCCAGGGCCCCACAGTTTCGAGCCTTTCTAGGACACCGTAGAGGGTGGCCTCTATCTGCGAGAGCCTCTCCTTCTCCAGGATTTTCTGGCCCCCAGAATCCTGGACATAGAAGACGTCTATCACCCGCCCCTTTCGCGTGTCGACTATGGCCACATGAACTCCAAGTTCCAGTTTTGCGAGGGCGCTAGTCACAGCGAAAAGGAGCCCGAGGCGGTCCGCGGCCCTTATCTCTACCACTGTGTAGAAGTCCGAGGCCCTATTGTCTATTGTCACCCTGGGCTTCACCTGAGAATGTGTTCTGTGGGCGCCAAGTGGTGGTCTCATCCTCTTGGAGAGAAGTTCCTTGACCGAGAGAGTCCCCTCCAGAATGGCCCTGAGATCCCTTTCCATCTCCGCTATCTTTTGCGGGTCCATGGGTTCTCGGCTCTCGGCACCCAAGGGCTCCACTGTGAAGGTGTCCATGGCCACTGCGTTTGTCCAGGTATGGATCCGTGCCTCCACTATGTTGAGTCCGTGGGCTAGCATCACAGCACATATGGAACTGAAAAGACCTGGCCTATCCCAAGTGCAGACGAGGATCTCGTGCTTGTCTTCCACGAGATGATACTTGAGGTAAGCCGCCATCCCCTTCTCCTTCATCTCCCTCGCGAGAGTGAGTTGATCCAGGAGCCTTTCTGGACTTGTGGTGAGGAGATACCTCGAGGGAAGGGCTTCTATCCATTCCTCCAACTCATCATGGGAGAGTTGGGAGCTCAGGGAACTCCTCAGATATTCCCTCATCTCCCTCACCTTTGTTGTCATCTCTGGGGAGACGAGATCTCCCATCTCCAGGATCTTGTAACTCTTGAGGTAGAGCTCCTCGAGAAGTTGCTCCTTCCACTGGGTGAGGACATCCGGACCTGTGGCTTTCAGGTCAGCTATGGTGAGAAGATATAGTTCGCTCAGTCGCTCCACGGAGCCCACCAGGCGACACAGGTCTACCACCACCTTTTCCTCGGTGAGATCTCGGCTCAAAGCCGTATCCATCATGGTCACATGCTCCCTCACCAGGAAGACCACCCTCTCTTTCTCCCTTTGGGGCATCCACCACCGATCCATGATGGCTTCGGCCAAATGAGCGCCCCTCTGGGCGTGGCCCGGCCCATCTCCCTTCCCTATGTCATGGAGAAGAGCCGCAAGGACCAAGGATGACCACGATGGGATGGCTCTGGCCGCCTTGGCAATGGACGAATCCTCGCTCCCTTCGGCCTCCATCCTCATTGCCCCGAGCTCCCGGACAGTCTCCAGAGAGTGGACATCCACGGTGTAAGCGTGGTACGCATCGTACTGGACCTCGAAGCAAATGCGCTGAAATTCCGGAATGTAGGCCTGGAGGAGACCCAGTCT
>JAPWUY010000373.1 GCA_028275295.1 Thermodesulfobacteriota bacterium
CTAATACCGGGCACCTTGAGAAGCAAGCGCAGATCAATCGGAAGCGAAGGCGGACGCCCTCTTTGGTTCTGGATGAAGGGGAAGATCGTGGCCGAAGAACTAGTCCCTTCGGAACTGAGGGGAGCTTCCGGGTCGAACCAACTAGACGCGAATAAAAACCATGTGATCTCAACCGGATCCCATTAGCTCGAGAGGGTAGGGGGCCTTTGGGCCTCCTACCCCTTTCCGAAAAATTCCCGAGCCTGTAACGATACCTCGGCCGAGCTTCTAACCCGGGCTCTATGGTTTGGGGCACCCCAGCTGATTTCGTTCTGGCACCGCTTCTAGGCTTGCCTTTTGCGATAGAAGGTACATGGGCCTTCACAATTGGATTCCCAACAAATGGTTCCCTCGGGCAAGCTCATTTCTGGGAACGGATCCCCACTGGGCCCACAACCTACGTTCACCCCTCGTTTCTCACCACCAGGGCCACTCCCTGTCCTCCGCCCAGGCACATGGTCGCTAAGCCCAGCTCCACTCCTCTTCTTTTCATCTCATAGATGAGCTTGGTGAGGATCACCCCTCCTGTTGCGCTTATGGGGTGTCCCAGGGCTATTGCACCCCCATTCACATTGAGTTTCTCTTCGTCCAGGCCAAGGAGCCTTATGCAGGCTATGCTCTGTGAGGCAAATGCCTCATTTAGCTCTATGAGATCAATGTCCGAGAGAGTGAGCCCTGTTTTTTCCAACACCTTTTTTGTTGCAGGCACCGGCCCAATGCCCATGATCGCTGGCTCGACTCCCACTGATGCGTAGCCCACTATGGAGACCATTGGCTTTACCCCCAGCGCCTTGGCCTTCTCCTTGGACATGACAACCAGGGCGGCTGCGCCATCGTTCATGCCGCTCGAGTTCCCGGCAGTCACTGTGCCCCCCTGCCGAAAAACAGGGGGCAGTTTGGCCAAACCCTCGAGCGTTGTGTCCGGCCTTGGATGTTCATCCTTGGTGAACAGAATGGGCTCCCCTTTGGGTCTCGGCACTGGAACAGGAACTATCTGCTCGTCGAACCTTCCTTCGGCCATTGCAGCAGCTGCCTTCTTCTGGCTTCCGAGGGCGAAAAGATCCTGGTCCTCCCTGCTTATCTTGAATCTCTCCGCGACGTTTTCCGCTGTTTCGCCCATGGTATTGCCACTTATGGGATCGTAGAGCACCAACTGATCCATTAGTTGACCATGCCCGAGCCTATATCCCCACCTCGCTTTGGTGAGCAAGTAGGCAGCGTTTGACATGGACTCAACGCCTCCTGCCACAACCACCTCTGCATCCCCAGCCTTTATGGCCTGAGCCGCAAGAAAGACCGTCTTGAGAGATCCCCCGCAGGCCTTAGCCACCGTGTATTCCGGCACCTCGATGGGAATCCCGGCATCTATGGCCACTACCCTGGCCATATTGGCTGGGAGCTCTCCCGTTCTATATTGTTGGGAGAACACCACTTCATCCACATCCTTAGGCTCTATTCCAGCCCTGGCTATCGCCTCCTTGATGACCAGAGCCGCCATAGCCCTGTCTGTGACGTCCTTCAATGTTCCTCCAAATCTCCCCACAGGCGTCCTCACGGCACTCGCTATCACGGTCTCCTTCATAGCTTCCCCCAACTCCTCGATTTTTAGCCCTGGATTATAGCAGATATGGAAGCGAGGACAAAAGGAGCCTTCTAGCCTGGGCATTTGAGGCTCGCGGGTAGAGATGGCCTCTTGGGCGCAATCTATCTCCGAGAAAATCACTTTTCGCGTTCTCTCCGGGCATTGTCCGCTGAGCGACCCACGCTGCGCTTGGCCTCGTCGCGGAGGGGCGGGCTCTGCACGCCCGTGGGGAACGCATCACGCTAAACCAAATGTCGCGTCCTTATTGGCCACCGGCCTTTCGCTAACCCGCCCGCCCCGATGAAATGCCTCCGGCTAGCGTCCGGCCTCGCAACGCGGACGCGCAGAGCTCATCCCTCCGAGAAAACCGCCCTTGGCGCCATCTCGGGCGGTTCCCCGCTAGGCCATCTTAGCCTTGGATTGTCCCCCTGGAGGGGCGGGCTCCGCACGCCCGTGGGGAACGCTTCGGCTCGACTCAGGGCATGTCCCCATTTGGCCACCAGGCGTTCGTTTCCCCCCGATGATTATGTTGTGCCTCGGCATGAGTACGGCATTGCCACGCGGGCGCGGAGACCGCGCCCCTCCGAGAAAAAATCGCCCTCCGCATCGGCCCCGGGTTTTTCCCCGTGAGGCCATCCTAGCTCGGATCACCAATCCCGCGGAGGGGCGGGCTCCGCACGCCCGGAAGGAAGGCACGGGCTTGACCGTGGCCTATCCCCGCTGGGCCGCCGCCCCTTCGCCTACTCATCGGGTCGGAATGAAATGCCTCGGCATCCGTACAGCCTTGCCACGCGGACGCACAGAGTGCGTCCCTCCGAGAAAACCACCTCCGCGTAATCTGCGGGTTTCCCCCGTTAGGCCATGCGTCCTGGGCTCGCCTCCCGTGGAGGGGCGGGCTCCGCACGCCCGCAAGGGTGGCATTGGCTTCACCGAGGCATGTCCCCACTGGGGCACGGGCCACCAGCCTACCCAACTCCTGTAAGGGGATGCCTCGTCATGAATGAGGCCTTGCAATGGGGACACGTGAAGATACTTCCCTCCGAGGAAACCGCCACCTCCTGTTTTTCTCGGCGCTCGCCTTGCAATACCCCGTGACTCTGTTCGGTCACCCCTCCGCGACCACCTGACTAGAATTCCCTCAATTTCATCCCTTCATCCTGTCCTCCCCTGCAGGGATCCTCGGTTTGGACTCCCCCTTGTGTTTCATGGGCAATATGTCTCGAGATGCATGGGGATTCAGGGCTTGAGCTCTCCAAGTCATGGCTTTGGACAATAATCCTGGTCTGGGGAAAAGGGAGTTGACGTCCCCCGGGGTTCTTCGCTACCCTCTCCCAAGGCTATGAGCCTTAACTTGGAGAGCAAAACAGGGGGCCCAATTTCTGCCAAATATCGCGTTGGTCGGGCGAGGAAATCTTTCCGGGCGACCGCGAAGGACGAACAAAAGGGAGGCGAGGGCAAGGACAATGGCAAAGTTGACGATTCCGCAGCTTCAGAAGATGAAGGAACTGGGTGAGAAGATCTCCATGACGACCGCATACGATTATCCAACGGCCTACTTTGCGGACAAAGCAGGAATAGAGATACTGCTCGTAGGGGATTCCCTGGCCATGACCATATTGGGACTTGACTCCACTGTGCCCGTTACCATGGAAGAGATGATTCACCATATAAGGCCGG
>JAPWUY010000183.1 GCA_028275295.1 Thermodesulfobacteriota bacterium
CAGGCAGAGCCTTATGGCTTTTCCCCTGGGGAAGGTGGAAAGTAGAATTTTCAACCTGAAAAGCTGAGAAGGTTTCGGTATCGAAACTGCACTGGAAAAAAGAAAGGAGCTCCAACGGATGTTCGATCAGTATCCCAAGTTACTCGTGCTCAAGGACGGAACCTCTGTGCTCCTCAGGCCCATGAAACCCGAAGATGAAAGCGAGCTCAGAGCATTTTTCGAGAGGATCCCTGAGAGGGAGCGTTGGTTCAGGAGGGAGAATGTCGGGGATCCCACGGTGATCCACAAATGGTTCGAGAACATGGATTACAGGAGGGTCCTCCCCATGGTGGCCCTCAGGGAAGAAGATGGCAGAATAATAGCCAACTTGAGCCTCCATAGACGGCCCTGGGGATGCTTGAGCCACATAGGCCATATAAGGATACTCGTGGATCCCCAATACAGGGGCCTGAGATTGGGCACTTGGATGCTCCTGGATCTGGTGAAGCTGGCCATGGGCATGGGTGTGGAGAAGATAGTGGCCGAATTCGTCTCGGGCATCGAGGATGCAGCCATGAGGGGAGTGGAGAAGCTCGACTTCTTCAAGGCAGCAGTTCTGGAGAAGCACGTGAAGGATCCCGAAGGGAACTACCACGATCTCGTGATAATGGTCAAGAACCTCCACAGGGATTGGAGCGATTTTTGAGTGGGCACTTGAAACCAGAGGGCAAGATCTCTAGGATCCAGACCCCCAAAGGGGAGCTGGAGCTGAGGTCCCTTTGTCCTCCAGGGTCTTTCTCTGGATTGGTGCTGGACTCCGGGCTCGGGACCTTTCCCCACTATTCCTCCATGATCCAGAAGCTCGAGATGTTCGACCGGATAGCCTCGAGCGAGGACGGAAACGTGGTCCTCGCCATAGCAGAGGGTAAAAGGGTGGTGGCGTACGCCTGTTCCTACTATCCAGCTCCAGGGGAGAGGTGGGCGGCATTGGGGAAGCTCATGTACGAGATGGGCGCCATAGAGGTGAGCAGGAATTTCAGGGGACTCGGGATAGCACAGAGGCTTGTGGCCATGGCCATGGACAGGGGAGACTTCTACGAGGAGAAGATAGCTTACATGAACGGTTTCTCCTGGCATTGGGACTTGGAGGGAACAGGACTCACCCTAGCCCAATATCGAGAACTCATGATCTCCCTCATGAAGCCTTACGGGTTCAAGGAATATCCCACAAACGAGCCCAATATCGCCATAAGGCAGGAAAATGTCTTCTTGGCCAGGATCGGATCCAAGGTCTCCCAGAAGGACATAAAGAGGTTTCACAAGCTTCTCTTCGGAATATTGGATCCCCAGTGATGCTTGCCATGGCGGTCCGCTCTCATGGGCGCTGTCCTGATCGCATCTCCAGGCAAACCGGTCCGCGAAAAGCACTATGGCCTTCGGTTTAGGATCTGCTCTCCCTTCGACTCAAGACATCCCAAACAACACGGGGGTTTGGAGGATCGGGCCTCGAAGGTCGCGGCTTTGGTGAGGAGTCCGCACTAGAGGCCTTTGGCCATGGCCTTGTGATCGAAGGCCTCTTTTCTCACCCTGATGTCGTAGTAGTAGATCACCATCAGGATGGAAAGAAAAGTTGTGGAAATCACCTCTGCCATCAAGCTCAGGGCTTCGCCCAGCAACTGAGAAGCACTTTCTGGGAGCAAAAGGCCCAAAGCCAAGCTCACCAATGTGAACCCTATGTGTATGACCATGCCTACCAAGACTCCTGCCATGAGGGCGAGGCCGGCCCTGGTCCAAGGCCTTTGAGTCCAGCCCTCTCCCAACCTCCATTTCATGAGCTCTCGGCTCCTCCTCAGGGCCTGCCTTCCCTTGAGACCTTCGAGCACCACGACCTTGTCCGCGAGAAGGAAACGGAAAAACATCACGTAC
This sequence comes from Thermodesulfobacteriota bacterium, assembly GCA_028275295.1. Lineage (GTDB taxonomy): Bacteria > Desulfobacterota > Desulfocorpusculales > Desulfocorpusculum > Desulfocorpusculum > JAPWUY01. The sequence goes on from JAPWUY010000183.1 coordinate 1,906, forward strand.
CCGGGGACGAAGAATAAGATGGTCCCCCCTATGATGAGTGCCCATGCCAGCAACATGGTGGTGATGAGCCCCCCAAGCCTCGACTGGAGCGCCTTGTAAGAATCCCAAAGGCTTATGGCATGGCCCAGGTAACTCTCGGATATGGCGATTATCAGGGCCCCCTCCCCCCAAAAGAAAAGCACTATGAAGACCAAAGCAGTGATTGCAACTGCCAAGATGAAGGTTCCCGCGGACTCGACCATCGTAGCGCCCTGGACTGTCCCTGGGAGTATGGATTCCATCGCTTTGGAGAACAGGTACGCTGCCCCAGTGGGGATGAGCAATATGAGGAAAAGAACCGAGAAGTTCTCCTTGAAGAGGGAGGCCGATCTCACTAGCATCTCCTTTATGCTCATGGGCTCGAGGGGAAATCCCGGATGGATGCGCGGCTTGGAACGCCTGTCTTTGACCCAAGCCACTGGCCCTCCCACTGGTATCTCCGTTTCCCTTGGGATTTCTTGGGTTAACTCGGCCCTCTCTTCCTTAGTACTTCCCGCACGCAAGACTCCAGTATAAGCTATCTCCAAAATGGCCCCCTTTTCCTCCAGGACCTTTCTTATCCGCCTTGCCTGCTCTTCCGTTGCGGACCTGGTCAAGGTCAAGGGCAACCGGGCCAGGGCCAAGCGTATCTTCTCGGGGTCACTTTTCTTGTAAAGCCTCGAAAGGATCTTGACGAGCTCCTCCTGGGAGGCCCCTGGCTGAAATCCAATGATTCTTATGGTCATCTTCGCCCCTGGGGTGGTGGGACCGAGCTCTTGGGCCATGGTCACCTCGCGTTCTTGGGCTCCATTGCCTCGATGCGGGTTTTTGGTATCAAAGGCCAGTCCATTTGTCAATGGAATATTGAGAGAAGTGTCTTTGGCCTGGACTGTTCTCCACGTGCGTCAGCTCCGAGCCTCAAGCCCCCTATATCTTTCGGCATACTCCCACTGGATCCGGGACCAACTCCCAAACCGGAAATGGGAGGGCCTCCCTAAGCTGGAGCAGCCCAAATACACAGCCCATATGGCACACATCATTTCTCCTACCTACCTCCAGAGGTTCGGTCTCGAGCCCATGGGCTTTCGCCAAAAAAAGATGGAGCCAGGAACACTCCCACGTATTCGGGAGGTCATACGTAGATCTCGATGAGCAAATCCCCGTGCAGATTGTTCTCGAATGGGGTCATGACATTCTGGCTTTCCTCGCACGGAGAGCTGCGAGGAAAAACCCTCCACAGAGCACCGCTACGATCACTGCCCCGGGGGGGAGATCTAGCCAGTAAGATATACCCAATCCCACCACCGTTGCGGCCACTGCAACCGAGGCCGAGACCAGTGTCATCCTCTTGATCTCCCGAGCGAGGTTCCTCGATATGGCCCCAGGGATCACGAGGAGTGCCTCAACTAGCACTATTCCCACAAGGTATATGGAGACGATTACGGTCAAAGCCAGAAGTATCGAGAAGAAGTATCTCAGGAAGGTCACTGGGAGGCCACTCACCCATGCCATTGCCTCATCGAAGCTCAAGAAGACAAACTCCTTGAAAAGACAGATGGTGCATACTGCGACCCCCAGAGCCAGAAGAGAGACCTCCCAGAGCTGCTCCTTCCCCACGGCCAAGATATTCCCGAATAGGAACCCGAACACATCCACGTTGTACGTCCTGGAGAGGTGAAGGAATATGACCCCCAAGGCCATGGAGGCCGAGAAGAGTATACCTATGGCGGTATCCTCCTCCACCTTCCCGGCACTCCTCGCCCACTCTATGAGCAGGGCTACCATGGAGGCGAAGGCCAATCCCGTCCAGAAGGGACTCATGGCCATCACCAATCCCAAGGCCACCCCTCCGAAGGCGGAGTGGGAGATCCCTACTCCTATGAAGGCCATCTTCCTCAGCACAACGAAGACCGAGAGGACCCCGCAAAGGCCGCTGACCACCACTCCTGCCAAGAAAGCCCTGTGAAGAAATCCCGCAGAGAGAAATTCATCCATCGTGGCTTCTCACGACCCTGTGGGGCACTTCCCCGTGGAACAAGTACTCTACACTGCATCCAAAGGTCTGCTCGAGTCCAATTCTCCCCAAGGGAGGTGGCTGATGGAGGTGCACTCTCCTGTTTATGCAAACGACATCGTCCACATGCCTGGAGATGGCCCCCACATCGTGACATACCATTAGCACCGTGAGCTCCATCTCCTCTTTTAGTTGGGCTATGAGCTCGTAAAGCTCATCTTGGGCGCAAGCATCCAGAGACACTGTTGGCTCATCGAGCATCAAGAGCCTAGGTTCCACACATATGGCCCTCGCTATGAAAACCCTTTGCTGTTCCCCGCCTGAAAGCTCTCCTATGTTGCGCGTGGCCAAATGGGTTATACCGACCCTCTCGAGAGCCTTCATTGCCAATTCCCTGTCCTGGGGAGTTGGCCTCCTGAGGAGCCCGACCTTCCCGTATCGCCCCATCAACACCACATCCAGGGCTGTCACCGGAAACGTGGGATTGGTGAGGGGCCTTTGGGGAAGATAGCCCACGAGTCCTCCCTTTCCTATAACCCTCTCGGGCAATTGGCCGAAGACCAAGACCTTTCCCTTGGTTGGTTTGACTAACCCGAGTATTGCCTTGAGGAGGGTGCTTTTCCCTGCCCCATTGGGGCCCAAGATTCCCACGAATTTGCCCTCCTCTATCTCGAGATTCACGTCCTCCAAGGCCACATGGCCGTTGTACGTGACCGTGAGATCCCGCATCTCCACAGCAAGAGCCATCTTCACCGCCCTCCTCCCATTGCCTCCTCCATCACAGCCAGATTATACCTCATGAGAGCCAAGTAATCGTTACCGTAGGGAGGCCTCCCTCCGAGAGGGTCGAGGAGCGCTACCTTGACACCAGCTTCTTTGGCTATGACCTCTGCTACCCTGGGATTGAACTGGGGTTCAGCGAAGACGACCTTTATGCCGTGAGCTTTTATTTGGTTTATGAGCCTCTGGATATGCTTGGGAGACGGCTCCCTGCCAGGGGATATCTCTATGACCCCTGCCTCTTCCAAATTGTATCTCCTGGCAAAATAGGTGAAGGCAGGATGAAAGCACACATACTTCCTTATCCTAAATTTGGAGGTCCTCTGGAGAATCTCTTCGTGGAGCTCATCGAGCTTGGAGGTCAATTCCGAAAGCTTCTCGTCGTAGTGAGGACTGCCTTGAGGGTCCAGTCT
>JAPWUY010000264.1 GCA_028275295.1 Thermodesulfobacteriota bacterium
ATGGGAACCATGTACAGGGCTCTAGGTCAGCCCGAGAAGGCAGTGGAGCTTTTCAGGGAGGCTCATAGGGTGGATCCCAAACACTTCAATAGCCTTTACAACGAAGGAGTTGTTCTGCTTCACGACCTCAACGACGTGCGGGGAGCAGCGAGGGCGTGGAAAGAATTTTTGGCGTTGGTGCCCCAGGGACCGCAATCTGAAAGGATAAAGAGGATCCTCGAGACACTGAAGGAGCAAGGCAGGATCGATTGACTCTGGAAGAAGGGTGAGAGGAAGTGGGGAAAGGCTCTAGAAGCTCAGGAGTCATATCCTTCAGCAAGCGCCATCTGGAGAAGGTGCTCAGGGAAAACGAACTCCTCTCCTCACAGATATCCAAGATGATATCCATCGCGAGGGAGAATCAGGCCATCCACGAACACTTCGATGCCCTGGAGCAGAAGATCCTCAGGAGCCGCTCCATCAAGGACATGGCTAGGGTAATAGTCCAGGAGATAAAGAGGAGATTCAACATAGATTGGGTAACCCTTTGTGTGGGCCTCGATCCAGAGGACGTGCTGAGCAGGCCTGGGAATAGAAGTATCCAGGGCCTACCGGGCTTCATAAGAGTGGTGGATCCGGATCAGCTCTCTAGCCTATGGAGTCAACGCCTTCCTGGGGAGGTGCTCCTGGGCAAACCCTCAGAACTCGACGAGATGTTGTTCGGGGGAGAGGCCTTTTGCCAGGTGCGATCGAGAGCCATTGTGCCCCTGATTCTGGGAGGAAGGATTATCGGCACCTTGAACCTGGGAAGCAGAGATCCCGAGAAGTATGTGGAGGGCCAAGGGACGGATTTCTTGAGCAGGCTTGGGAGAAAGATCTCCTTGGTGATAGACAATATCCTCTCGCACCAAAGGCTCCTTGCCATGGCAGTGACCGATCCCCTGACCGGCGTGGCCAACAGGAGGCAGCTAGAATCCGCCTTGATCCGGGAATTGGAGAGGTCCAGAAGGCATGGAACACCTCTGGTCCTCATGATGCTCGATATAGACGGGTTCAAGGAAATAAACGATAGAGCCGGCCATTGGCTGGGGGACGAGGCCCTCAAGGCCGTAGCCAGGGTGCTCAAGGATTCTACGAGAAGATATGACCTGGTGGCCAGATACGGGGGAGATGAATTTGCTATCATGCTCCCTCATCTGGATCTGGATGGTGGGATCAAGGTGGCGGAAAAGTTCATGGACAGGATCGCTTCGATCCCTCTGGAGCTCGGTGGTGAGCCTGTTAAGGTTAGGGTGAGTATCGGGATCGCGAGCGCTCTTGAGGATGGGATAAAGGGTGTGGAGGATCTCGTGAGGGCTGCGGATGAGAGGCTTTATTTGGCAAAGAGGAGAGGCGGAGGGGTGGCTGTGAAGGGTAGCGATTGAGGGGTTCGGCATCAATGGCCAATGGGGAGGCGAGCCCTTCCCAATGGAAGATGCGGGGAGATCGAAGGGAAATGGAAGTTCAAGAGGAATTGAATTCAAAAGTCGAAACCCCAGGAGAGTTGGCTGGGCACCATGGATCTCCAGATGGGACCTCGGTGGTTTTTCACCCCTGGGCCATGGGGAGCGAATTTGGTCCTCTCCTGAGGATTTTTATGAAGCTTTTCTTTTCCAGAGTGAGGCCCTTGGAGTCAAGGGTCGAGGAGATAAGGTTTCTGGCATCCCAGGGGAGAGTGGTCTACGTGATGAGAAGCAGGTCCGTTATGGAGGCCCTTCTCTGGCACTACCAATGTCGGATGAATGGATTGCCGGTTCCTGTCCTGGCCTGCGAGGCTCGGATGACTCTGTTTCAACCACTGGGGGTGGTGGTAGGTCGGATAAAAGGGAGATTCACAAGAGGGGCGGACCCGGACCTCTCGAAAGTGGTGAGGGAGGTAGTCAGGAGTGGCCACCCGGTAATAGTTTACTTGGAAGACCAAAATGCGTTCCAGGATAGGTTCACGAAGGGCTCGCTGGACCCCCTCGTCGAGGTAGTGATGCTCCAAAAGGAGCTTGATGGTCCTATGTTCCTGGTTCCCCAGATAGTGGTGTGGGACAGGGCGAGAGAGCGTGTAAAGCCCAGGCTTGACGAGCTTCTTTTGGGGCGTAGGGCTCACCCATCCGAGGTCAGGGTTCTGATCAATTTCCTCCGTTTTTATCGGAAGGATTCTCACATATTTCACGCGGACCCCATAGACCTGAGAACCTTCATCGGCTCCAGGCCAGAGGCGGATGCGTCGAGACTCGTCAGGGACCTGAGAGTCGAGCTCTGGGAAAGGTTGAGAAGGGAACGGAAGGTAGTCACTGGCCCCGTTGTCAAGCCCAGGCAAGACGTGTGGGAGACAGTTCTCAAGGATCCGAGGGTCCAGCAAGCTATCGAGAGGAGGGTGAGGAACAAGGGGCGTTCGCCCCAGAGCGTGAGAAAGGAGGCGTACCGCCTCCTCAAGGAAATAGCAGCGGATTATGATCCGGCTTTCCTTCGGTTTTGGGATTGGGTCATGACATGGGCTCTCAAGCACCTTTTCGATGGCCTAGTGGTGGACAAAGAGGGGCTCGAGAGGGTGAGGGAAGTGGCCAGAAGGGCAAATTTGGTACTGGTCCCGTGCCATCGGAGCCACATGGATTACATGATCCTGGGATACATCTTTTATCACAATCAGCTCTACCCGCCTCTCACTGCTGCGGGACTGAATCTCGCCTTCTGGCCCATGGGGTTCCTGTTCAGGAAATCCGGGGCCTTTTTCATAAGGAGGGACTTCAGGGGTTCGGTCCTCTATCCGTCCATCTTCTCGAGATACCTACATTACCTATTGTCCGAGGGTTACCCCATAGAGTTTTTCATTGAAGGTGGGAGAAGTCGGACTGGCAAAATGGTGATGCCCAAGCCAGGGTTCCTGGCGATGATAATTGAGGCATTCAGAAAAGGGGCATGCGAAGATGTGGCGTTCGTGCCCGTCGCCATAACCTATGAAAAGGTCATGGAGGAGGGAGCCTACCTCAAGGAGACAGAGGGGGGAGAAAAAAGGAGAGAGAACCTTTGGGAGTTGATCCGAAGTGGGAAGGTGGTGAGGAAGAGGTGGGGCAGGATATTCGTGAACTTCGAGGAACCGGTGCTCTTGAGGGATTATCTCAGGGGCATGGAGGAGAAGAGGAAAGAGGGGGACAGGATTAGCAGGCAAAACGTGGCCGATTACCTTGGTGTGGAGTTGGCTGCAAGAATAAACAAGGGTGTCCAAGTCGTGCCCAGCTCCCTGGTGGCCGCTGCGATAATGGCCGCCGGGCTCAAGGGATGCACTGTTGGGAGCATCGTGAAGATGGCGAGGGTCCTAGTGGAGCTTCTCGGAAAAAGGGGGGCCAGGATTACTGGGGAATTGGAGGATGGGGCCAAGCTGGAGCGAACTGTGGAGCGTGTTCTGGAGGCCTTCAGGAAGGAGGGCATATTGAAGGAGGCTGTCCCTGTCGAAGAGGAGGGAGAGGAGGTCCCGGAGAGGCGTTTCGAGGTGGGCGAAAGGGGCAGGAGGAGGCTCGACTACTACAAGAACTCCATAGTGCACTTCGTGCTATTTCATTGTCTGTGCGCTCTCTCGCTGCTGAGGTGGAGAAACGGTGTCATACGCGTGGATCGGGTTGTCGAGGACGTGGATTTTCTGCTGAATATACTGAGAAGGGAGTTCATCGCCCCGATGGAGGTTCCAACGCAGCTGAGCGTGTCAGATGCCTTGGCAGATCTCAGGGAGATGGGGCTTGTCTGGGGGGTTGGTGACGGTCTGATAGTGCCCAGGGGGAAAAGGGGGGAGCTCCTTGGAATTGCCAGGCTCATCCAGGGTGTCCTGGAAGGGTACCTCGTGGTGGCCAAGTCGCTGAAGTATTTGGCCAAAAGGAGGCTCTCCCAAAGGGCATTTCTCTGGAGGGTGAGGATACAGGGGCACCGGCTCCTTGGAAAGGGTGTTGTGCTGGCGCCTGAGGCGCTCTCACAGGTGGTGTACGGTAACGCTGTCGAATTCCTGGTGGAGGAGAAGGTAATAGCCAGACAGGTGGAAGGGGGAATCAGGGAGGGGATCTACTTGTTCCTCAACAGGGAAAAAAGAGGCAGGAAGGGTTGGGGGCGCTTCAAGCAGCTTCTGGCAGGGTACGCCCAGTCCGGCGAAAACCATGCGTGATTCAAGCCGCAGGAAGCTCGAGCCGAGAAAAGAAGCG
>JAPWUY010000184.1 GCA_028275295.1 Thermodesulfobacteriota bacterium
CATGTGAAGAAACTCGGTGTGACTTTCGCCATGATGGCAAGAAGGCACGGGCTAGATGAGGCCAAGCTCTTGGAGACCGTGGCCTCGTCCATCGGAGCCGAGGTGGAATTGGCTCCAGCTGGTCCAGCGAGGATCGAGGGCCCCATAGGGAAGGACAGTGTGATAGGCGATGTGATAAAGGCCTATCCCCACACAGAGGCAGTGTTCAGGAAGTTCTATGGGGAAGGGTGTTTTTCATGCCCTGGTCAGGCATTCGAGACCATAGCCCAGAGTGCCCTCATGCACAATGTAGACTTGGGTGAGATCCTCTCGGAGTTGAACAAGGCAGCCAAGTCGAGCTGAGGGGGGACTTCCTCCCCGGGGCTTGGGCACCATGTCCTTTTTCCACTGGGTGAGGGAGAGGCCCCCTCGGGATTCTCGAGGAGAAAGGAGGTGAGGACCATGGCAGAGAAGGAAAAGTGCTTCATGTGTGGATCCACAGAGGAAGAGGTCGTTCTCATATATGCGAGAAAAGGGGGGAGCTTCTTCTGGGTTTGCGTGAGGTGCCTTCCCATTCTCATTCACGGATGAGAAAGGGACGCTCTGGAAGATCCCCTTCCACGGATGGGCGAGACGAACCATGGAAAGAGGGGGGTTTTGATACAGGTCAAGGAATCGAGCTCTGGGGAGATTTAATCTTGTTGCCATGGAGGATGCCCGCTCTTTAGGGGAAGCTCCAATAGATACCATTGGGAGGTTGAGAAAATGAGAGTTGCACAAGAGGTGGAAAGGTTCGACATGTTCTGTTACCAGTGCGAGCAGACAGCCAAGGGAGAGGCTTGCACCAGGATGGGTGTATGTGGGAAGGACCCAGATGTGGCGGCTCTTCAGGATCTCCTGGTTTATGCCCTAGAGGGATTGTCCCAAGTTGCTCAGGAGGCAACAAAAAGCGGGGGAGTCGATCCTGAGGTTAACCACTTCACTGTGGAGGCCCTTTTTGCCACCTTGACCAATGTGAATTTCGACCCAGCGAGGCTCCGAGAGTTCATTGGGAGATGCGTATCTCTCAGGGATTCCATTGTCAAGAAGCTCGAGGCTCAGGGGAAAAGACTTGAGCTTTCTGGGCCTGCCAAACTCGAGGTCCCATCGAGTCTGCCCGATCTCGTGAAGCAGGGAAGGGAGCTAGCCTTGTTCCAGGAGGAGGAAGAGGACCCCGACATTCGCTCCTTGAAGCACGCCACCCTGTTCGGGATAAAGGGGGTTGCCGCTTACGCGGATCACGCGAGGATCCTGGGTCAAGAGGACGAGAAGGTCTACGAGTTCATCCACGAGACCCTCGCCCAACTTCCTCGCAGGGATCTGGACATGGACTATTGGTTGAAGAGGGTCCTCGCATGTGGCGAGGTTAACTTGAGGGCAATGGAACTTCTGGACAGGGCCAATACTTCTGCCTATGGGGATCCCGTTCCCACGAAGGTGCCCTTGGGCTCCAAGAAAGGCAAGGCGATCCTAGTCTCGGGCCACGATCTCAAGGACCTGGAAGAGATCCTCAAGCAGAGCGAGGGGAAGGGGATCTTCGTCTACACCCATGGAGAGATGCTCCCCGCTCATGGATATCCTGGACTCAAGAAGTATTCCCACTTTTACGGCCACTATGGGACTGCTTGGCAGAACCAGCAAAGGGAGTTCGAGGCCTTTCCAGGTGCCATAGTGATGACCACCAATTGTCTCCAGAAGCCGAGGGAATCTTACAAGGCCAACATCTTCACGAGTGGGGTTGTGGGCTGGCCTGGTGTGACCCACATAAAAGACAGGAACTTCGAGCCCGTTATCAGCAGGGCCCTCGAGCTGCCTGGCTTCAAAGAAGATACAGATAAAGGCCACGTGATGGTGGGCTTCGCGAGGGCTGCTCTGATGGCTGTGGCGGACAAGGTGGTGGAGGCGGTGAAAAAAGGCGCCATAAGACATTTCTTCCTCGTGGGCGGATGCGATGGGGCAAAGCCAGGAAGGAGCTACTACTCGGAGTTCGTGGAGAAGGTCCCCGAGGACTGTGTGATTCTCACTTTGGCTTGCGGCAAATTCAGGTTCTTCGACAAGAAGCTCGGAGAGATAGACGGGATACCCAGGCTCCTGGATGTGGGGCAGTGCAACGACGCTTATTCCGCTATCCAGATAGCACTTGCCCTTTCCAAGGCCTTCGGAGTCGGAGTCAACGAGCTTCCCCTGAGCTTGATCCTCTCCTGGTACGAACAGAAGGCAGTAGCCATCTTGTTCACCCTTCTCCATCTGGGGATCAAGAACATCAGACTGGGGCCTAGCCTGCCGGCCTTTCTGAGCCCCAAGGTAGTGGAGGTCTTGGCAAAGAACTTCGCCATAAGGCCCATTTCCACCCCGGATGAAGACCTGAGGGCAATTCTGGGGTAACCTGATGATGGGGGGCCCTCGAGGGCCCCTCCGAGAAAGGAGATGAGAGCCATGAGGTGCCCAGGTCAGGACAGTCGTTACTGGAAGCCTGGGGCGGTATTCGAGGTGGAGTGTCCCAATTGCGGCTCAGCCATAGAGTTCTTCAAGGACGAGACCAAGAGAAAGTGCCGCAAGTGTGGCCACACAATGGTCAACCCCAAGATGGACTTCGGCTGCGCGGCGTACTGCAAATTCGCAGCCCAGTGCCTCGGGGAGCTTCCACCTGAGCTTGTGGCTCAAAGGGGGGAGCTCCTGAAGGACAGGGTGGCCTTGGAGATGAAGAAGTATTTCGGAAAGGATTTCAAGAGAATAGGCCATGCGACCAAGGTTGCCAGGTACGCTGAGGAGATAGCCAAGAAGGAAGGGGCTGACCTCGCTGTGGTGGTGATCGCGGCGTATCTCCACGATATTGGCATAAGGGATGCCGAGAGGCTTCATGGCTCCTCATCCCCGAGGCTCCAGCACAAATTCGGTCCCCCTGCTGCGAGGGAGATCCTCAGAGGGCTCGGTGCCGCAGATCCCCTCGTGGATGAGGTATGCGACATAATAGGCCATCACCACTGGCCCAGGGCTGAAGAGACGAAGAATTTCAAGTGCTTATATGATGCCGATTTGATCGTGAATCTCGAAGAAGAGATGAAGCGCGGAAATGGGAGGAGCCATCACACCCTGGAGCGCATAATCGCCAAGGCCATGCTCACGGAGACGGGAAGACTCCTGGCGAAACAGGTTCTCCTGGCCCAGGGAGCCGAAACAGGTGAGAGTTGAGAGGCGGTTTCTGGGATCATCCAAATCCGTGGGCACGAGGAGAGGAAGGGATGAAGGTGAGGAGAAAGATAGTGGAGATAGACGGGGAGCTCTGCGACGGCTGCGGGCTCTGTGTGCCCGCTTGTGCCGAGGGAGCGATCGAGATCGTGGGAGGGAAGGCCACTTTGGTGGCTGAGAAGTATTGCGACGGCCTAGGTGCCTGTTTGGGGGAATGTCCCAAGGGCGCACTCAGGGTAGTGGAAAGGGAGGCTGAGGAGTTCGACGAGGAGGCGGTCGAAGAATACCTGAAAGTGCAGAAGGCATCTCACCCCTGCCCTTCCTCGACCATAGAGATTTACCAGGTGGAGAACTCCCGGCATGCCTCCTCGGAGGCTGCGAGAACTCCATCGGCCCTCACCCACTGGCCAGTGCAGATAAGGCTTGTTCCACCCACTGCTCCTTTCCTCCAGGGAGCCCATTTGCTCGTCATGGCAGACTGCTGTCCGGTTGCCTATCCCGAAGTCCACAGGGATTTCATCCAGGGAAGGGCTGTGCTTGTGGGTTGCCCCAAGTTCGACGACATTGGCCTCTATGTGGAGCGATTCAAGGAGATTTTTCAGAGGGCGGATGTGAAGAGTGTCCTCGTGCTCACAATGGAGGTCCCTTGCTGCAACGGCCTTCCCGCATTGGTCAGAAGGGCGATGGATCTTGCGGGAAAGAAAGTGCCCCTGGAACACGTCGTGGTGAGCACCAGGGGGGATATTCTGAGAAGGGCAAGACTCGTTTCGTGAGGAGAGTCGGCAAAGAGGAGAAGTGCCATGGAGATTCTGGATCTTTTCCAAAAGGGGAGGTTCGATCCCTCTCGAATGCAGATGGAGCTCATCCACGACATGTACACGTTCAGGATCATTCTCTTCACCTTCGAGCCAGGCCAGGAGTTGCCAGTCCATCAGCACAACGCGGACTCCGAGGTCTCGATCCTGGTCCTGGAAGGGAAAGGCGAGTTCATAGGAGGAAGCGAGCCTGTTCCGGCAAAGGAGGGGTCGTTGCTCATCTGCAAGGTGAACGAGCCCCATGGACTGAGGGCCAAAACCAGGATGAGGGCCCTCGTGACAATTGCTCCTCCCATCTGAGGGAGAGGGCTAGCAGGGAAATCAGTTTTGGGATGGAGGTGGAAAAATGGCGAAGAGGGTGGTCATCGACGAGGATGAATGCATAGGGTGTGGAACATGCCAGGAGCTATGTCCTGATGTCTTCGAACTCGACGAGGACAGCCAGAAAGCCAGAGTGATAATGCCGGAAGGGGGGCCCGAGGATCTCATAGAGGAGGCCATCGAGTCCTGTCCTGTCTCGTGCATCCATTGGGAGGAGTGAGTTGGGCCAAGTAATTCTCGAGATAGTGCTTCCTCCAGTTATGGCCACGGCGGTTGGATGCGGAGCGTGCAGAGAGTTCATGGAAGAGGCGGGGTTGCCCACAGAGTTGGGAGGAGAAGATTACCCTGCGGAACTCAGGGAACTTTGGGGTAGGCTCTCCCAGTGGATTAGAGAGATCCAAGAATCCCATGGAGGGAGGATCAAGGTGGAGGTGATAGATGGGCTCTCACCTATGGGCTTATGGAAGCAACTCCGCCATGGCATAAGAAGACTTCCCGGGTTTGTAGTGCAAAGAAGGCATGCCATAAGTGGTTTCGAGCCCCAGAAGGTGGAAGCCCTCTTGGAGGAAATCCTGGAAGAGAGAGAAGCTTCCTGAGGAGGCTCCTCTCTTGGGGGAGTTCCCTTTGGGGAACGCTTGAGGGTCGACCCTCGAGGGAAGAAAAGGAATTTTTGACCAACAGGTGTCCGTGGCCCTGTGCGGCTTCCAAGGGGGTTCCATGGAAAAAGCCGGGTCGTGAAGGGGACTCCCTCGAGAGCCCAGGGACTTTG
>JAPWUY010000185.1 GCA_028275295.1 Thermodesulfobacteriota bacterium
GAATTTGTGGAGATGGATGCACCCGATGCCTGCTGCGGGGGAGGGGGGTCCTTCCAGGTGGAGCACCCGGAGATCTCCTCCAAGATCACAGCCAGGAAGATAAAGAGCATAGAGGCAACGGGGGCATCCGTAGTGGCAACGGGTTGTCCTGGCTGCAGGATCACCATAAACGCTCACCTGGACTCGGAAAAGCACATAAGAGTCCTCCATCCCATAGAGCTCGTGAAAATGGCCTTGGAAGGGGGAAGTTCCTGAGGATCCCTCGGTCGAGAGGTGCAATTTTTCCGGCCTAGCGGTCACTCATTGGGAGTGAAGAGTTCATTGACAGTGCGGCCCCGAATCCTTTAACATCCCTTAACTGCTCGCAAAGTGAAGTTCCTAGGAGCGGCAAATGTTCGACAACCTCAGTGAAAAGCTTCAGGCTCTCTTCAAGAGACTGAGGGGCCATGGCACCCTGACAGAGGCCAACATACAGGAGGCCTTGAGGGAGGTCAGGCTAGCCCTGCTTGAGGCGGATGTCCATTACAAGGTGGTCAAGGAGTTCATCGAGTCGGTAAAGGAAAAGGCATTGGGGCAGGAGGTGCTCCAGAGCCTCACTCCCGGCCAGCAGCTCCTCAAAGTGGTGCACCAGGAACTGGTGAGGCTCATGGGAGAGGGGGAGAGGAGGCTCAACCTTAGCGGGTCGCCAGCCTCCTTGATGCTCGTGGGATTGCAGGGCTCGGGAAAGACCACTACGGCTGCAAAGCTCGCCAAATGGTTGCGTGCTCAAGGGAAGACAGTCGGGATGGTTCCGGCAGATGTCTACAGGCCGGCGGCCATAGAGCAGTTGGAGCAGCTGGGCAGGATGCTAAACGTTCCCGTTTACAAGCCAGCCCAAGGGGAGGATCCAGTTTCAATCTCTGTGAAATCACAGAACTGGGCAAGAGAAAAGGGCCTCCAGGTGCTGATTTTGGATACAGCTGGAAGGCTCCACATAGACGAGCCATTGATGGAAGAGCTTCGCAAGATAAAGGTTGCAGTTGCCCCAAAAGAGGTACTGCTCGTTGTGGATGCCATGACGGGCCAAGATGCAGTTCAGATAGCTCAGAGCTTCAATGAGAAGCTCCAGATAACGGGCGTAATCCTCACGAAACTGGATGGGGATGCGAGGGGAGGGGCAGCTCTGTCCATAAGGGCCGTTACCCTGAGGCCCATAGTCCTCGTGGGAGTGGGGGAGAAGCTGGATGCGTTGGAGGTTTTCTACCCAGACAGGATGGCTTCCCGCATCCTCGGGATGGGAGATGTCCTCACCCTCATAGAGAAGGCTCAAGCGGCATATGACGAGAAGAAGGCTCTGGAACTCGAAAGGAAGCTCAGGAAGGAGGAGTTCACCCTCGAGGATCTGCTGGAACAGATAAGGCAAGTGAGGAAGATGGGACCTCTCGAGGATCTCGTGAAGATGATCCCAGGAGCAGGAAACATAAGAGGAGCCTTGGACCCCACATTTGGGGAGAAGGAGCTCAAGAAGATGGAGGCCATAATCTGCTCCATGACAAAAGAGGAGAGGCGCAATCACACGATAATCAACGGGAGCAGAAGATTGAGAATAGCCAAGGGAAGTGGCACGACTGTCCAAGACGTGAATAGGCTCCTCAAGAACTTCCTGGAGATGAGGAAGATGATGAAAAAGATGGGCAAGATGAGAAGATTCGCCATGGGCCGTGGCATCCCTCTATGGTCGAGGTGAGATCTGGCCATGGGAGAGGAGAGATCCGGGATACCTGCAAGGGGAAAGATCCTGAGGGAGGGCTATCCCTTCATTCTTCCTCCTCTGGCACTGGGGATTGCGGGCTTTGGGGTTGGGTGGTCGCTATTGGGCTGGGCAGGAATTGTTGTGGCCTTTTCTGTGGCCATGTTTTTCAGGAACCCCACGAGAAGGCCCCTCAGGGACCCGCGCGTTGTCCTATCTCCTGCTGACGGCCGAGTGGTCCAAGTGGCAGAGGTCGAGGATCCTTTGGGAGAGAAAGGTCACTGGACAAAGGTCAGCATCTTCATGTCCGTGTTCAATGTCCATGTAAATCGTTCTCCGGTTGCGGGAAGGGTAGTGGAAGTTCGCCACGAAAAGGGAAGGTTCAGGCCCGCGGACAAGAACGAGGCCTCCAATTTGAACGAGAGGAATATCCTCAGGATGGAGACCAAGGACGGAAGGCGGGTCTTGTGCGTGCAGGTAGCTGGGATTCTGGCCAGGAGAATAGTGTGTTGGGTAAAGGAGGGAATGGTCTTGCCCCATGGCCTTCCCATTGGCATGATAAGATTCGGGTCCAGGGTTGATACTTATCTTCCTCCCGGGTTCGATCCAGATGTCAGGATAGGCCAAAGGGTTTGGGGAGGAGAGACCATTTTAGGTTACTGGGTAGACAAGAGGGAATCATTGGACTGAAAAGAGGAGAAATTGCGATGAAGAAGAGATTGAAGGTGAGAGGTCCCAGGTCGACCCCGAGAAGAGGTTTCTATTTACTCCCGAATCTTCTCACCACAGCTAGCCTGTTCTGCGGGTTCTATAGCATCATGGCAGCCATAGGAGCGGATTTCGAGAAAGCTGCTTTGGCCATATTGGCTTCCTTTTTCTTCGACGGGCTCGACGGGAGAATTGCCAGGGCCACTCGCACCACGAGCCATTTCGGCGTGGAATACGATTCCCTCTCGGATGTAGTGGCCTTTGGTGTTGCTCCAGCAGTACTGGCCTTTCTTTGGGTGGCAGAGGACCTGGGAAGGATCGGATGGCTCGCAGCCTTCCTGTTCCTGGCATGCGGGGCCTTGAGGCTTGCCCGATTCAACACCATGGCCCACAAGGGAAGTATGGCCCATTTCAAAGGCTTGCCCATACCCGCTGCAGCGGCTGTGGTGGCAACCATGGTCCTTTTGGCTAAGAGCGTGGGACCAGAGGAAAGGGCCGTCCAGATCGCCGTTGTGGGATCCCTGTACGTCCTCTCCTTTCTGATGGTCAGCAACATTCCTTACCAGAGTTTCAAGAATGCGGAACTGGTGAGGCAAAGACCTTTTCAGGCCTTGGTCCTGTGCGTCCTCGTTTTGGTGGTTGTGCTGGCAAATCCCCCAGTGACCCTATTCCTCTTCTCAATTGCCTACGCTCTCTCTGGCCCCATTGCCATGGCGAGAAGGGCCTTGAGGAGAGGCAGTGTGTCCCTGAATCGCGAGACCCCAGAGATCAGCAAGGAGGAGGTGCTGTGAGGGAGAGAAGATACAATGTGGCTGTAGTCGGTGCCACTGGGGCGGTGGGAACCGAGATGATGAGGATCTTGGAGGAGAGGAACTTCCCAGTGGAGAGGCTTGTCCCCCTAGCCTCGGAGAGGTCAGCTGGGAAGAGCGTGAAGTTCAAAGGAGAGGAAATCCCGGTCAAAGTCCTGGATGAGAGGAGCTTCGAGGGCGTGCAAATAGCCCTCTTCTCAGCAGGCGGTTCTGTGAGCGAGAGGTTTGCCCCGATTGCTGCCAGATCGGGTTGTGTGGTCGTGGACAATACCAGTGCCTTCCGAATGGATCCTGATGTGCCCCTCGTGGTCCCGGAGGTGAACCCTCATGCCATAAGCCTCTACAAGAAAAAGGGAATCATAGCGAATCCCAACTGCTCCACCATACAGATGGTTGTGGTCCTCAAGCCACTCCATGACAGAGCCAGGATTCGCAGGGTCGTGGTCTCGACATACCAGTCGGTTTCCGGTACAGGGATGAGGGCCATATTGGAACTGGAAGCACAGGTGAGAGCCTGGGTGGAGGGCAAGGCCTTGGAACCCAAGGTCTACCCGCACCCCATAGCTTTCAACTGTCTCCCCCACATAGATGTCTTCTTCGAGGATGGGTACACCAAAGAGGAAATGAAGATGGTCAACGAGACCAAAAAGATTATGGAGGACGAGACCATCCGAGTGACGGCTACCACTGTGAGGGTCCCTGTCTTCAGGGGACATTCCGAGGCAATAAACATAGAGACAGAGCGAAAACTCACCGTTCAAGAGGCGAGGGAGATACTCTCTCGAGCTCCAGGGGTCAAGCTCTGGGACGATCCAGCGGAGAAAAAGTACCCCATGCCAATACTGGCTGCTGGCGGAGACGAGACTTGGGTGGGAAGGATAAGGGAGGACACCTCGGTCGAAAACGGCCTGAATCTCTGGGTGGTTGCGGACAACTTGAGGAAGGGCGCCGCACTTAACGCCATCCAAATTGCAGAAATCCTCATCCGGGATTACTTGGTCTGAAGCCAGTTCCTCTGGGGAAGGGGAAAAGTCATCTCGGACTACCTCAGTCCCCATGACTGCGAGAAGAGGAGAGTTGTGTCCGTTCAAGGGAATGGAGGGCCCCTCAAACGGTATCCAGTGATAATGGCTGCTGGGGACAGGGGAAGAGCTAGGCCAGTTTTGGGGGTCAACAAGGGACTACTGGAACTGGCCGGTGCTCCAGTCTTCACCCACGTTTTGGCCTCCCTGGAGCAGAGCCCCTGGGTAGACAGAATCTATATAGTGGGGCCGAGGGAAAAGTACCTCGAGGCGCTGGAACGTCCCAACATTCCTTTCAGGGGCACCAAACAGGTTGAGGTATTGCAACAAAGGGAGACCCTCTATCAGAACATATGGCAGGCCTTCGAGAAACTTCTCGAGGATGAAGTGGACAGAGAGGGCTCAGTTGACCCCGAGTCCATAGTGGCCATGATAGTGCCGTGCGATATCCCCCTGCTCGTCCCGGAGGAGGTGAACGAATTCGTGATGGGATGCGACATGTCAAGACATGACTATGTGGTGGGGATAACCTCCTCGGAGACTCTCAGCCGATACTATCCCCAAAAACACAGGAGGGGAATAAGGCTCATGTGTTTCCACGTGAGGGAAGGAAGCTACAGGCAAAACAACCTTCACCTGGTAAGACCCCTTAAGGTGGGAAACAGGCACTACATTCAGAAGATCTACGACTACAGGCTCCAGAGAGAGTGGAGCTCCATCGTGAGACTCCTCTGGGAGATGTTCAAGGTGGAGGAGGCTACACTGGCTACGGCCACCTGGTACACGCTCCTACACCTGGCAGCCATGCTCCACAGGGTGCCCAGAGTTGGCCTTTACAGG
>JAPWUY010000186.1 GCA_028275295.1 Thermodesulfobacteriota bacterium
TTCCGGCGCATAACGACCGATCATTCCCACTGCGTACGCCCCAGCCGCAAAGTAGGCCCCGTGACCGAAGGAAAGGAGCCCCGTGTATCTCAGGAGGAGGTTGAACCCAAGGCCCAGTATGGCGAAGCAGAGCCCCGACTCGAGAAGGACCAATTGGTAAGAGGGGATCACTTGGGGAAGG
This sequence comes from Thermodesulfobacteriota bacterium, assembly GCA_028275295.1. GTDB lineage: Bacteria > Desulfobacterota > Desulfocorpusculales > Desulfocorpusculum > Desulfocorpusculum > JAPWUY01. Next base: position 182 of record JAPWUY010000186.1, read on the forward strand.
AGCACGAATCCAATGATGAGAAGGACCAAAGCCCCTGTCTTCTTCCTCTTGGTCGCCAGTCCCGCCATATCAACCCTTCCCGAACATTCCCTGGGGTCTCCCTATGAGGATGAGCACAGCTATGAGAAACAGTATGGGCATCTCCAGTTCGGGCAAGAAGCCCACTCCGAAGGACCGGGCCTGCCCCACGAGGAGTGAGCCCACAACCGCCCCCTTCAAACTCCCCATCCCCCCTATGACGACCACTATGAAGGCCATTATCAAGGGCTCCATCCCTATGCCCAGAAGGGCAGGAGATGTGGGCACCATCAGGGCACCGGCCAACCCCGCCATGGATGCTCCCAGCATGAAGGCCAGACTGCTCAACCTCTTTATGGGTATGCCCATGGCCTCGGCCATGTCCCTATCCATGGCTATGGCCCTTAGCATTATCCCAGCCCTTGTCCTGGCCATCACGACCCAGACAGCCGCCCCAGCTAGCGCTGTGAAGGCCATCACGAAGACGAAGTACCACGGATATTCCAGCCCCAGGAGGCTTGCCCTCCCCATGGAGTCAAAAGGGGCTGACGCGTACCTGGCCTCCCCACCCCAGACGAGTTTTATCAAGTCTTCCATGAGGAGAAGGGCCCCGAAGGTAATGAGGAGCTGGTATTCCAGGGGCCTTCGAATTATGGGCTTTATGAGACTCCTTTCCAAGAGGAATCCCACTGCCGCGGTCAGGGCCATGGAGCAGATTATGGCCAAAACCAAGGCGGTCGATGGGGGGCCCGTTGCCAGAAGGCCAATTGTCCAAGCTGCCATGAATGCCCCTAGGGCGAAGAGGGATCCGTGGGCCAGATTGAGAATACCCATGACCCCGAGGATTATGGTCAGTCCCAGGGAGGTGAGAAACAAGAAGGCTCCGAAGTAAAGCCCGTTCAGGATATAGAGGACCATGGTTCGGCAACTTCCAGCTCATCACGGGAGGCCCCTGAGGCCTCCCGTCCAATGGGCCACAATTGGATCATCAGACCTTCCAGCTCTGGATCCAGTCTTCTGTCCTCACTCCGGCAGGGGCATTGACCATGTGGGCTGGGAAGACCTCCATCCTCTTGGGATCGAGAATGGGGAAGGGATATCCCTCCACCTTCTTGGTGAAGCCAACGAGCACGTCTTCCCTGCCATTGTGGTCTTGGTCGATGTGGAGATATCCAGATGGGGTCTCTATGGCCAGGCCTTTCATGGCAGCCGCTATCTCTTCCGGGGTTGGCCATCCGCCCACAAGGGAAGCGGCCTTCTCCACGGCCGCCTTGTAAACGGCAAATGCTTGGTAAGCGTGATAGCACGGGTAAGTGGGGTACTTGTTGTATCTCTTGTGATATTCCTCCACGAACCATTTGTTGAGGGGCCACTTGTCGTGGGGAGGATAGAGGAAATAGTGGGTTCCAGCACAACAGATGAGCTGATCCTCGGGGAAATCAGCCCCCAACTCCTGCGGGTATGGCTCTCCCCTGGAATACGCCATCCTGGTCTTCTGGAACAAGCCCATTCCTATGGCCTGCTTGGTGAAGGTGACAGCATCGCCTCCCCACAGGGAGGAGTGAACTATATCCGCCCCTGAATTCATGAGAGTGGTTATGTGGGCTGTGTAATCGGTTGCTCCGAGGGCTGGCCATAGGGTGACCGTCACCTCTATCCCTGGAAAGAGCTTTTTCATGGCCACCTCGAAAACCCTCCACGACTCTCTTCCCCAAGCATAGTCAGGGTTTATGCCAGCTATCTTTTTCACGTTGGGCAGGTACTTCTTTATCATCAGGGCGAGGCCTATGTTGTCTATTCCCAGGTGGGCCTTGCTTCGGAAGCCCAAGGTGTATTTGGGGTACTTGAAAGGGCTCTTCTCCCCTTCCAGAAGCTCGTGGGAGCCGCAATCGTAAGCCACAATGAGCGCTCCCAACTCGTCGGAGAGGGGCAAGACAGCCTTGCAGTCCCCCGAGGAGATGTAACCGAGTATCACATCCACCTTGTCCTCCATGATGAGCTTCCTCGCCAGCTTCACCTGGGCATCGGCCCCGCCTGCCTCGTCATAGCTCTTGAGCTCTATCTTTCTGCCCAGGATCCCCCCCTGCTGATTGTAGATATCGGCCATCATCTTGAAGGTATTGTCTCCCGGGATCCCGAAAGGCGCCGCGGCAGCTCCAGTGAGAAAGCTCACTGCAGCTATCTTTATGGGCCCTTTGGGGACCTCCTTCTTGGTAGCCCCGTATGCCCTTGGGGAAAAAGTGGCGCCTGTTGCCACTCCCAGTGCCCCAGCCCCTGTCCACTTGACGAATTCCCTTCTCCTCAGTCTTCCGGCCATGGCTACCTCCTCCTTTGGGGAAATTTCTTTTCCCTCCAAAGCCTCGAATCCCATCCCCCTTTTCACGGGATCCCAAGAAAGTCCTCTCTCCCCTTTGGCCTGGAAAAAGGACCCCCTTTCACCCCATTTCCTCTCTAAGAAGGTATCTACCTAAGGCCCGATCTTTGTAGCCAACTGCCAAGGAGATGTCAAGAGCCTCCTTGTGGTACAGGTGCGCAAGAGGCCTCCCCCAAAGCCCCACGATCCCGGATCTCCCCCTCCCTAGTTCAGCTCCCTCTTCAATCCAAAGGCCAGAAGCGAGCCTCGTGCCATATCTCGTCCCTCATGGACCTCTCGAGGGCCATGAGCCTACTGAGATGTCCCTTCTCCCATTCCACAAGCCAAGAGAAGAGCTCCCTCTCAGAGGGATCCTTGGATGTCTCTTTTCGCCTCTGGTAGTACTCTATCGCCCTCCTTTCCAACATGACCCCTATGGCCAGGGCTGCTGACTCGAACCATGCATCCTTCAAGCCCGCCTTCAGTTCCCTGGATATGACATCGTCCTTGAACTTGAGGTCCATGGGTGGTCCTTTGGGCGGGGTTGATATGGGTTTTCCCTGGAGAAGATCACGAAAGTGTCTTTCCAGCTCCTCCTTGTGTCTCTTTTCGTCCTCCGCCAAATCCTCGAAGAGAGCCCTTGCAGCCTTGCTTTGGGTCCTCTCGGCAGCGACCTGATAGAATCTGAGCCCGTGCATCTCGAGCATCAAAGCCCTCTTGAGTGCCGCAATTTCCGCCCTTCTCTCCTGTCCTCGTCCCTTTGCCATGCCCTTTTCCTCCCCGTGATGGCAATACCAAGCCCCATTTAAGGTCCTTGTCAACCTCTAGAGTTCCGGTCCCCCTTTTTTCTTCTCGAGAAGGCCTCAATAGCCCGCTTCATCTCCTCCGTTTCCCCGCAGAGTGCCTGGGCGTGAGACTCCCTCTCGAGGAGATCCTCCAGGGTGTGGGTGAGGGCCATGTAAACCGACTTCTTCACCATTTGAACCGCCTTGGAAGAAAGGGCTGAGATCTTCCTCGCGATTTCCATCGCCTCTTCCATGAGGCGGCGAGGCTCCACTACCCGGCTCACTATGCCCATTTCCATGGCCTTTCTCGCAGGGATAGGTTCCGCAAGCCAAAGGAGCTCCAGTGCCTTGGCCACACCCACTAACCTGGGCAATAGATAGGATGCACCCAGGCCGGGATGGACACCGAGTTTGAGGAAATTGGGGTGGAAGCTCGCCTCCTCGCTGGCTATCCTGAGATCGCAGGCCATAGCCAGGCTGAAACCAGCCCCTATCGCAGGACCGTTTACAGCTGCCAGGGTCGGAATCGGAAGCTTGGTTATGGAGAGAAAGCTAGAGTAAAATCTCCTCACCCTCGGCTGTATCTCCACTGCTGGGAGGCTGAAGTCGGCTATTATGCTCTGGAAGTCTCCTCCTGCGGAGAAACAGTCTCCTGCTCCAGTGATGATGAGGAATCGCACCTCACTGTCCCTGGAAATCTTCTCGATGGCGTTCTCGAATGCCTCAGCCATCTTGTAGCCCAGGGCGTTTTTCCTGTCGGGGTCGTTGAGTATCAGTACGGAGACATCTTCTTCTCTCTGGACAAGAACCGGTTCCCCAGTCACCCCTTTTGGCCTCCTTCAGTGCCTGAAAGCTCTTTGTCCTGTGAAAACCATCGCGACAGGCGGCCTCGCCTCGTTGCAGGCCTGGATTGACTCGTGATCCCTCTCCGATCCCCCTGGATGGGCTATTGCGGTCACCCCCTCAGCTATGGCCACATCCACCCCGTCCCTGAAAGGGAAGAAGGCATCCGATACCATTATGGAACCCTTGATTCCCCCCCTCTCTCTTCTGGTCTCCTCCTCTATCTCCTCTAGAAGCTCCCTTTTCCTCGCACCCCTTTTGACTTCCGCCTCCAGGGTCTTGAAGGGGATACCGTATCTCCTGAAACAGAGAGCGTCCTTGAATTTGGTATATGCCTTGAAGATCGCTATCTCCACCACACCGACCCTGTCCTGCTCTCCTGTCCCGATGGCGACAGTGGCCCCGTTTTTCGCAAACAGCACAGAGTTCGAGGTGACCCCTTGTTCCACAGCCCACCCGAAGACTATGTCCTCGAGCTCCTGCTGGGTCGGCTCCCTCAAGGGCCTGTACACCTTTCCCTTGTATTCTGCCAAAGCCGGCCTCAGGTCCGATGGGGACCTTATGGCATTGAGAGAAGATTGCTGCACCACTATCCCCCCATCCATCAGGGACGTGAACTCGAGGAACATGAGGGAAGAATACTCCTCCAACCTCTCCATTTTCGGGATGCGTATGATCCTCAAGTTCTTTCTCTTGGCCAGGATCTCTACTGTGCCCTCCTCGTAATCGGGTGCTGCGACAACCTCCAGGTATTGGGAGGATATGGCCTCTGCGGTCTCCTTGTCCACAGGCCTATTGAGGGCCAAGGCCCCGCCGAAGGCGGCTATTCGATCGGCCATGAGGGCCCTCTCGTACGCTTCACACAGAGTCCTTCCATATGCAACCCCTGAAGGATTGTTGTGCTTCATTATGGCAGCTGCGG